>CAMYYQ010000088.1 GCA_947303535.1 uncultured Ruminococcus sp. | reverse complement strand
ATTGAATTTTACCGCATCTGCAAGAACTCCGCTGCCTCCTGCGGAAACGTTGGACACATTGCCTGTCTGAGCGAAGCCGTAGCCTCTGCCTGCGTCATAGCCGTCAGTGGCGGAAACTCCCGTATAGCCGCCTGCTGCACCGCTGCCACCAAAATCAAACTTCCAATTAGCCGAAGCAGCCTTTGCTCCAGTCGGTCTGAAAGAGTCTGTAACACCAAGTCCTGCGAATGTAGAAAGGAGAGAGCGAGAGAGGTCAGTCCGCCAAGCAGTTTCCTGATCTTCATAAAACTCCTCCAATTCCGTACAAAATATGTACAATTTCTCTATTTTAATTATATCACCGAAAATTTCATAAGTCAACATATTATATATGCATTTTTGAATTATCTTTACTATTTTTTGTTGCTTTTTAACAACTATTCTACATATAAAAATATCGGAGTGGAGAAAAGTCTCATAGTTTTTTCTGACATAGAAATCTTTTTCGTGTCATTATAAATCACATATTTGTGCTTTATCCCCTGTACAATAACACATACTTTCAAGATATTCAACACAAAATTGTGCTATATGATAAAATGATCATAACACATATTTGGGAGTTGATGAAATGAATTACGGAAGAGTACGTGATCTGCGCGAGGACGCTGATATTACACAGAAAGAGGCAGCTGAAAAGCTTTTTCTGCACCTTACGCAGTACAGGCGCTATGAATGCGGCGAAAGCGAGATACCGCTTCATATTGCAATAAATATAGCAAAGCTCTACGGCGTATCGCTGGATTATATCGCAGGACTCTCCGATGATAAGCGCGGTCTTACAAGATCTGCTCTGACAGCAAAAGAGACCGCTCTTGTAAACGGCTTCCGCAAGCTCAACTCCACCGATCAGGGCAGGCTGCTGGAAAGGCTCGAAGTTCTTCTCGGCAATGAGGAGTGAATTTGAAAATACACCCTGACTGTTCTGACACTTAACATAAAAGGAGTGATGCCCGTGTACTTTCAAAGACTTAAAGACCTGCGTGAAGATAACGACATGAATCAGACTCAGATCGCCGAACTGCTCCACACGAGCCAGACGGTGTATTCACGCTATGAACGTGGGTATCGCACTATCCCTGTTGAGCACCTGCTCATACTTGCGGATTTTTACGGAGTTTCCGTAGACTATATACTGGGCAGGACTAATATAAAGGATATTAATAAAAACAAGAGAAAATAGTGAAGGAGGAGCAGTATGGACAGCAAAAATCCTCATGCAGGACACAGAAGCCGCATGAGAAAACGTTTTCTTGCTTCGGGCTTTGATGCACTATATGAGCATGAACTTATCGAGCTTATGCTGTTTTACGCCCGTCCTGTGGTGAATACCAATAATATCGCTCATGCACTCACAGATGAGTTCGGCTCCCTTGGCAAGGCTCTCTCCGCCGATAAGGACAAGCTGTGCAAAGTTGAAGGTGTGGGCAGCAGCGGTGCGCTGTTTATAAAACTGATGCACGATTTCAGCACAAGCTATCTTAAACGCTCCCACAGCAGCGAAACTCTCAATACCGTCAAGCAGCTGAGCGACTGCATTTCCGAGCAGTTCAGCAGCTCACAGGCTAAGATATGCAATATTCTCTGTCTGAGCGCTCAGTCCGAGCTCCTGCGCAGTATCACTCTTCCTGTTGACGATATTACAAACGGCAGCATCTCCCAGAAAGAGCTTGCGTCTATGATACTGAAAAGTGGTGCTTTCAGTGTCTGTATCGGACTAAACCACGGAAACGCTCTTGCGCTCCCAAAGGACAGTGACTTCATAGTTACACGTATTTTCGCCGAGATACTTTCGGCAGTTGGCATATCGTTCAGAGACTGCATCATTTACGGTAACGAAAACTGTTTCTCAATGCGTTCAAACGGCGCATTTTCATTCAGGTAATATGGCTGACAAAGAAAAAAAGCTCCGCAGGGAGCTTCTAAGGAACAAATATGCAGATAAAGGCTTCGATGCTCTCACCGAGGAAGAAAAGCTGGAACTGCTGCTTTCGTACTCCTGTACAGGTGATACAGCACAGCTTGCTAAGGAACTTCTCAGTGACTACGGCAGCATAAATGCTCTTGCCAACGCTGATACAGAGCTTCTGATGAAAGATAAAAAAGTAAGCGAGCAGGCTGCCGTGCTTATTAAGCTTATCCCCTGTCTCAGCCGAACTCTCTACCTTGAACGCTTCAAAATAACTACTCTGAACAGTTCAGACTCGGCAAAAAGCTTCTTTACAAGCCATTTTATTGGTGCAGTAGGCGAACAGCTCATAATAACAGCCGTAAACAAAAGATTTCGCGTTGTAAATACGAAAGTACTGGCATTCGGCTCACCGTCACAGACCTACGCTTCATACCGTGATATTGCTGACTTCGCAGTAAAAAGCAGCTGCACGGTATTCTTTATGGCGCATAATCATCCTCAGGGCGTATCGCTCCCGTCGGACAGCGATATACTATTTACAAAAAATGTTTCAAATACGCTTTTACGGCTCGGTTCAATACTGGCTGACCACATAATCATAGGCGCTGACAGCGCTTTTTCATTTAGAGAAAGCGGACTTATCCCCGATTTCTCGTCCTCACCGCTGACAGGCTATAGCTGTAAATAAAAAGCTCCCATAAGGGAGCTTTTTTCATTCAATGACCGTCGTCTCTGACGTTTTAGACTTTTTAAGTGTAAACTCAGTATGAGTCGAAACTTTCTTCTCGGGATCATTCTTATCAGCTGTAGTCGAATGTATTGTAAGCTTTATATCGCTGAATGCATCAAGCACCATTGAAAGCCTGTATACAGTCTCACGAAGTATATCCACCTGATGATCGCAGTATATACGTCCGATCGCTGATCGAGGATTGCACTCAAAAAGAGCATACATAAGGCTTAGCACCTGTTCGCAGCACTTAGGCGTTTCCATGACTCCGTTTATCATTTTGAACTTCATATCAATAGAACCGTCCATTGCCACAAACTCTGCCATTTCGGAATTACTGGCATATCTGCTGAAAATATCCAGCAGAACTGAATTTGTAAATTTAAGCTCAGCATAATTTTCAAACTCTGCCATACAATCACTCCTTATGAAAGTTTTTCTTTATATTTCGACCCATTCGCCATTCTTCAATTCATAAGTATACTCTACAGGCTTATCAGAGCCATCTTCCTTTAAAGAAATAATGAATTTTGAACCGTCACCGAGATCACTTCCATTATCCTCAAATAATATTTGAAACGGCTTCTTATATGGATTTATCCAGCCCCAGTGTTTATTACACGGCTTACCATATTCATCAACTTGACTGAGGACAATCTTCTTTTCTGTATCCTCATTATATGGAATCAAAGATACATTTTCAATGTAGATCTTCCAGCCTGGTTCTTCAGTATTAAAAAAATCTACATATATTTTATTAAAATATGTGATTTTATCAGTAAGCTTGTCCTGTTTCTCGTCTGTTTTATTAAATACTTCTTTGATAACGTTATTCATTTTATTCTTCGATTAATAGTTGATCTATAGAAAGAAAAATTTAGTTTTTATGAAAGAGCAGCCTTGAGTGCGTCAACTCTGTCAGTCTTTTCCCATGCTACGCCAAGATCTTCACGACCCATATGACCGTAAGCAGCAAGCTGTCTGTACTGTGGCTTTCTGAGGTCGAGCATCTTGATTATAGCTGTAGGGCGGAGGTCGAATACCTTTGAAACTGCTTCTGAGAGCTTTTCTTCATCGACCTTACCTGTGCCGAATGTATCAACGAGGATAGAGATAGGCTTAGCAACACCGATAGCGTATGAAAGCTGTACCTCGCACTTGTCAGCAAGTCCTGCTGCAACGATGTTCTTAGCGATATATCTTGAAGCATAAGCTGCACTTCTGTCCACCTTCGTCGGGTCCTTACCGCTGAATGCTCCGCCGCCGTGACGTGAGTATCCGCCGTATGTATCAACGATGATCTTACGTCCTGTAAGACCGCTGTCACCCTGAGGACCGCCCACAACGAAACGTCCTGTAGGATTGATGAAAAGCTTTGTATCCTTATCCATAAGCTCAGCAGGGATAACTGCCTTGATAACGTACTCCTCTATATCCTTACGGAGCTGCTTGAGTGAAACGTCGGCAGAATGCTGAGATGATACAACAACTGCGTCAACTCTTACAGGCTTGCCGTTGTCGTATTCAACTGTTACCTGTGACTTTCCGTCAGGACGGAGATAACGGAGGGTACCGTTTTTACGTACCTCTGTAAGCTTCAGTGAGAGCTTGTGAGCAAGCGAGATAGGAAGAGGCATAAGCTCAGGAGTCTCGTTGCAGGCATAACCGAACATGATGCCCTGATCTCCTGCGCCGTTTGAAAGTCCGTCAGACTCATTGTTTTCTTCTCTGTATTCAAAAGCTTCATTAACGCCCATAGCGATATCAGGTGACTGTTCGTCAATAGATGTAAGAACAGCACAGGTATGACCGTCAAAACCGTACTTAGCGCGGTCATAGCCGATATCGATAATTACCTGACGAGCGATCTTCGGAATGTCAACATCAGCAGATGTAGTGATCTCGCCCATGCAAAGGACCATACCTGTTGTAACACAGGTCTCGCAGGCAACTCGTCCCATTTTATCCTGTTCAAGGATAGCGTCAAGAACTGCGTCTGAGATCTGGTCACAGATCTTATCCGGATGTCCTTCAGTTACTGATTCCGAAGTAAAAAAGCATTTACTCATTGATTATACCTCCTGAAAAATAAAAAAGACTTCTCTATCCAAAAGAGAAGCCATAGTTAACCAATGTCCTCATCTTTCGGAAAAACCGCAGGAATTAGCACCTTCGACTCATTACGTTCGGGTTGCTGCGACTTCACAGGTCCTGTTACCTCCGTCGCTCTTGATAAGGTTACTGATACATTATACACCATTGTCAGACATTTGTCAATAGCAAATGATAATTTATATAAAAAAACATATAGAAAACAAACGAGCTTCCGTAATAGGAAGCTCATCTGCCATGATATAGGGATTATTGGGGATTTAATAATTTAATGTTGGGGTAAACATTAAACTACCATGAAAATCAGCTTCGGGATTTCTCCCTCAGCAAATATATTATAGCACAGGATTATGTATTTTCTGTGAAAAAACCAAACGAGCAGTACACAAAATTATCAACACGATTTAAGTATTTTTGGTAACGTTGTATAAATATTGCTTTATTCGCTTACTTTCAATATACTTGCCGTAAAAAGCACACAACGAATTATTGCCTGTATACGGTGATTTATAGTTCTGAAATACCATTTACAGAGGTCATAAGAACTGAAAAATATCTGTAAGAACGGATACTGAGTTCACGCCGTCAGGAACTTCCCTGCCGCAGGATTGATTATTGTTTTTTCACATCACTTATCTTGAACCAGAATGTGGAACCTTTTCCAAGTGTGCTGCGTACTCCGTAATCATAATTATGGAGTTTGAGCACAGCCTTAACTATAGAAAGTCCCAGTCCTGTTCCGACTACTTCACGCTTATGGTTCTCGGAGCGGTAATACTTATCAAAAATAAGCTTGATCTTGTCCTCTTCGATACCGTCACCTGTGTCCTCAACTTCGACAACAACACCGTCAGGCTGGTTTATCTGTCTTACAAAGACCTGCTTATCCTTGCCTGTATAGTTTATGGCATTGTTTATGAGATTGTATATTACCTGCTCTATCTTTACAGGATCACAGCATACAGTTTTAGACTCATCGGGAGTAAAATGTATCTGATATCCGTTTTTCTCGGAAAGACCTATAAAGCGGTCGATTATCTCGTTAAGCTTGCCCCTTATGTCGAATTCTGACGGTGTAAGCTTCTGCTTGCCGCTTTCAAGCTTTGAAAGATCAAGCATATCATTTACAAGAAGTGCAAG
>CAMYYQ010000087.1 GCA_947303535.1 uncultured Ruminococcus sp. | reverse complement strand
CATTTTAAGCACCACTGTGTTTTTCTTTACTCATATCATACTACATTGGTAGTTATTTGTCCAATACATATGAACTATCATTTGCTATAGGTTCAATCTATAACTGTAGACAAACAAATTCCCGAGAGATCATCTCGGGAATAGATCGTTATATTTTTCCTTCCTTGAATACCTGCATCATCTCATTTGTAAGACTGTGACTGTAGGGCTGGAGAACTACGTCCTCGCGCTTCACCCATTCTGCGTATTTCAGCTCGCTTTCGTCCATATGTATCTCGCTGTCCTCTTCCGCATCGCAGAAAAATCCCACAAGTATATCCTGAGCCATGCCCCAGGGCTGAGACTTATAATATCTGATATTCTTTACCTTTACGCCTGTTTCTTCCATTACCTCGCGTTCCACGGTCTGTTCGAGAGTCTCGCCTATCTCCGTGAAGCCTGCAACAAGGGCATTGTGCGCAAAACCGCTGCGGTACTTTGTTATAAGTATACTGTCACCCTTGGTAACTCCCACTATTACAGCAGGATTTATCCTCGGATATTTTGTACTTCCGCATCTGCTGCATTTCAGAGCACGTTCTCTCTCGTGAAAGGCAAGCTTTTCTCCGCACTTGCCGCAGTAGATGTTATCGGAATACCATTTCCAGAGATGATATGCAGTAAAGGCTGCAAAAAGCTCCTTTCCGCTGCACTTGTCCCTGAGCTCACGTATAGTCATATACTCAAATGAGGGAAAAGAACGCTCGAACTGAGTGAGTGAGATGAAATAGTTCCTTTCATCAACTGAAAAGGCATAGACACTGCCTATAGCGTCCATTTCGCTTCCTTTCGGGAAAACTATATTCCCGTCACTGATATTTACGAGGAGTCTTCCCTCTGTGTCAAAAAACAAGACCGTATCATCATTCGTCATAGTGTACGGTATGTACTTGTTGTCCAGTTTACTCGGATATATGTCCTGTATCATTTTACCACCCTTTGCATCATAATATGCTGTTTACATTATACGACATATTGCTCCATTTGTCAATTGCAGCGTGACGCTGCACCCTTGCGGGCGAGCATAACTCGCCCCTACAGCGCATTTATCTTGTTTGTATCGTTTTTTGCGGGCCGCCACAGGCAGCCCCTACAATCTGCTAACTTTCTTAGTTCCAAGTTCTTAGTGGCTAACGGCTAAAGGCTAATTACTATAAACTCTTGACCTTTTCGGCAATTTGTGATATTATAATTTGTATTGGAATAAATGGAGATAAGAAAGGATAAATATGCATTTTTATGAACTGAATTTATCACAGGAGCTTCTTCGGGCTGTAGACGAGCTGGGATATACGGAGATGACGGAGATACAGCAGGAAAGTATCCCCCTGCTCCTTGAGGGTCGGGACGTTGTGGGACGTTCCAACACAGGTACGGGTAAGACCGCAGCTTTCGGAATACCTGCCGTTGAGAGCATTACCGAAGCTGACAGAAAGTCGGCTGTTGTGCTTATACTCTGCCCTACCCGTGAGCTGGCTATGCAGGCTAATGAGGAGATACGCAAATTCGCCAAGTACAAGGAGGGTGTGAAGTCCTCGGCTGTGTACGGCGGCGCAAGCATGGAAAAGCAGATACACGAGCTGAAGCGCGGTGCTAATATAATAATAGGTACTCCGGGAAGAGTCATGGACCATATACGCAGAAGGACTCTCAAGCTTGACAATATAAGGACAGTTATCCTCGATGAGGCTGACGAAATGCTGAATATGGGCTTCCGTGAGGACATCGAGACTATTCTCGCCGATATGCCCGAAGACAGACAGACCGTTCTCTTCTCCGCAACTATGCCAAAGGAGATAATGGCTATCACCGAAAAGTATCAGACCGACCCTGTACATATAAAAATCAAGTCAGCACAAAAGACTGTGGAGCTTATCGAGCAGTTCTACTTTGAAGTGGCAATGGGCAGAAAGACCGATGCACTCAGACTTCTCCTTGCTGCTTATAAGCCCTCATCGGCTATGGTTTTCTGTAATACCAAGGCTATGGTAGATCAGCTCACAGAGGAGCTTGTAAAGCACGGCTTCCGCGCAGCAGGTCTCCACGGTGATATGAAGCAGATACAGCGTACTCAGGTAATGAACAGCTTCAAGAACAAGTCCACGGAGATACTTGTAGCTACGGACGTTGCCGCAAGAGGTATAGATGTAAGCGGAGTCGATGCAGTTTTCAATTATGACCTGCCCCAGGACAACGAATACTATATCCACCGTATCGGCAGAACAGGCAGAGCAGGCAGAACAGGTACTGCTTATACTCTCATAAGCGGACGAAGACAGCTCTTTGACCTTCGTGCCATAGAAAAGTACACTCACGCTGAGATACGCGAAATGCCGCCCGACAAGTCTGATATCATAGCCATGAAAAAGGAAGCTGTAGTAAAGGAGATCTCCGAAGCCACAGCAGGGCACGATGCTTATGATATTCTTGACAGACTTGCATCATCGGGTATCGACTACCGTGAAGCTGCCGCAAGAGTTATAGCTCAGATGCTCAGGGCTGAAACTGAGTCGCTCCCCGACTTTGAAAAGGCAAAGCCTCTCAGAAAGGGCAGGAACAGCGGTGCAAAGACTGTAAAGATAGTTATAAATATCGGACGAAACCGCAGGATAGCTCCTAATTTCATACTCGGTGCTCTTGTTGATGCTACGGGTATGACAGGCAAGGATTTCGGCAAGATAGATATATTCAACGATCATACTACCGTTGAAGTTCCCGAAGCTGAGTCGGAATATATCATCGAGAGTACTGACTCCATTAAGATAAACGGAAACAAGGTGGAAGTAAAGCTCTATAAGGGTGGTGGGGACCTTGCTCGCAGAGGCAGCCGCCGTCCCGATGACAAGCCACACTTTGACCGTAAAAAAGCCGCTTACGGCAGCAAAAAGAAGTCCGAGATATACACGGATTATATACCAAATCGTAAAAAACGCATGAAAAAAAGACACTGAGAGGTGATATGAATGAGCACTAACCATACTCCAAAGAAAAAAACATGGATGCGTATCGTAGTTCTTGCTCTGGCAGGACTTATGATAATCGGAGCTATCGTTCTCCCGTTTATTTAATATGCAGCAGGGCTGCGGTTTCGTTTTGAAGCCGCAGCTTTTTTTGCAGTGTGACGCTGCACCCTTGCGCGGGCGGATATCATCGGAATTGGCTGGCGAACGGAACTCGCCCCTACAATCTACTCATTTTCTTAGCTCTTAGTTCTTAGCTCTAAGGGCTGTTTTCATCGTAAGGCTCGGTACGCCGAGGGCGGCGTACCCTACAAGCTAACGGCTAAAGGCTCAGATTTGACATATTTCTCGGAGTCGCTGCATTATAATGGTAGTACAAGACAGCAAGTCAGGAGGTGTCCCATGCAGACCATTTACGTTGATGTACTTATCGTACTTAACATTTATGTGAATTTCTTCCTGCTGCGCATTACCTCGGGGATTACCCATTCTCCCCTGAAAACAGGCAGATGTATTGCTGCATCTCTCTACGGTAGCTTATTTTCCCTTATCATTCTGCTCCCCGAACTCGGAAGCATAACAGCTCTTATTATAAAGACGGCTGCGGCTGTAAGTATAGTTGCGATTTCATTCGGTATTCACGGCAGAAAGCGGCTCATTATCAATACTTTAGCTTTCTTTGCCGCGAATTTCGTACTGGCAGGCACGGTCTACGCTGTTTATTCCCTTTTCAAGCCAGAGTTCATGCACTTCAACAACGCCTGCTTTTACATCGACTTCTCTCTGCTCATACTCATAATTACCACAGCTGCTCTTTACGGAGCTGTAAGGCTGCTGAGAATATGGCTGGACAGGACTCCCGAGGGCAGCTACCGTGTATTTATACGC
The DNA here is from genome assembly GCA_947303535.1 of uncultured Ruminococcus sp. The sequence goes on along the minus strand of CAMYYQ010000087.1, from coordinate 2,143 downwards.
AGCAGGGGCAAGGTGATCGCAGTAAATGGTCTTGCGGACACAGGCAACGGTCTTGTGGACTTTTTCAGCGGCTCACCCGTTATCATATGCGCTGCCGAGTATTTCACTGAGCTTACAGGCTCTGAGCTTGATATAGCTCGTCTCCCACGCGGGTTCAGACTGCTCCCCTGTACGGCGGTTTCTGGAAACGGACTCATACCTGTATTCCGTCCCGACGAAGTGCTTATAAGCTGTACAAACGGCGAAAGTAAGCCTGTAGACGCTGTTATCGGCTTCGGTGAATGTGGCGGAAAAGCCGTGTTCAATCCAAAGCTGCTGAAAATATAGGAAAGAAGGAGAAAATATGAACATCATCAAAAAAATCAGAACATTTCTGCAAAAGCATCTGCAAGGCGAAGTTTTCTACGTCAACGGCTCAGACACACTTCCGCCGCCCCTTACAAGACAGGAAGAGGAAGAAGTCTTTTCACGGCTCATGCTCCATGATACAAGTGCCCGAAACTGCCTTATAGAGCATAATCTGCGTCTTGTGGTATACATAGCGAAAAAGTTCGAGTCCACAGGGATAGGCATAGAAGATCTTGTTTCTATCGGCACTATCGGACTCATCAAGGCTGTGAACACATTCTGTCCCACGAAGAATATAAAGCTTGCCACCTATGCTTCGCGGTGTATCGAGAACGAGATACTCATGTTCCTGAGAAAATCCTCACAGTACCGCAATGACCTGTCTATTGATGAGCCGCTGAATATTGACTATGACGGCAACGAGCTACTCCTGTCGGATATTCTCGGAACTGACGACGACATCGTTAGCAAGGGTATTGAGACCGAAGCTGAACGGGATATACTGAGAAGTGCAGTATCAGAGCTCGGCAAGCGTGAACGTGAAATAATGGAAATGCGGTTCGGACTCATTGACGGAAAGGAAAAAACACAGAAGGAAGTTGCGGACTGCATAGGCATCTCACAGTCGTATATATCAAGGCTCGAAAAGAAGATAATCAAGAAGCTCCGCGTAAAGCTCGAAAGCATATCCTGATTTAGTTAGTAGTGATTAGTGGTTAGTTGTTAGTTATTAGTGAGTAGAAAGTAGTAATTAGAAAGTAGATTGTAGGGACGACCATTTAAGCAGTGCCCCAAATCTTTGATTTGGCTGGCAATGCTATATGCAGAGCTGGTCGTCTGTGTTTCTGTAACCGTTATGTATGTCGTTATGTGTAGGGGCTGCCTTTGGCAGTACGCGAATTACTACTCGCTACTCTCTACTCACTATGCAATAACCACTAATCACTGCTCATTTTTTTCGCTGCGGCTGTTGATATTTTCATATATTTATGTTATAATTATATGTTGTGTATATTATGCTTTTTCGGGAGTAGTTGTATGAAAAAATGGACAGTCGGCATGCCCGACAGAAAAACTGTATCTTCACTTATGCTCAGCTGCGGTGTAAGCTCTCTTGCAGCCGCTGCTATAGCCTCAAAAGGTTATTCATCGCCTGAGTCTGTTATGGAAGCTCTCAATGTTTCCGAGCTTTCAGACCCGTTCCTCATCAAGGATATGCAGAAAGCCGCAGATACCATAAATACTGCCATTGACAGTGATGAGCGCATCTGCATCTACGGGGATTACGACTGTGACGGCATAATGGCTACAGTAATACTCTATTCCTACCTTGCCGAAGCAGGAGCAGACGTTTTCTACTATATCCCCGAACGCTCCGAGGGCTACGGACTCAACATGAAAGCTGTGGACAGCATATCCGCTGAAGGAGCATCTCTCATAATCACAGTTGATAACGGTATTTCCGCAATTTCCGAAGCTGAATATATATACTCCAAGGGTATGAAGCTTGTAGTCACCGACCACCACCAGCAGGGCGAACAGCTGCCGAAAGCTGAGGCTGTAGTTGACCCTCACAGGCATGACTGCTTCTCCCCTTTCAAATATATGTGCGGTGCAGGCATAGCTCTGAAGCTTGTAGCTGCCCTTGACGGCGGCGACTGCACTATGGCTCTGGAACAGTTCGGCGACCTTGCCGCAATTGCTACCGTTGCCGATATAGTAAGCCTTACAGGTGAAAACCGTTTCCTTGTATCATACGGTATGGAGCTGCTGAGCAACTCCGACCGTCCGTCTA
>CAMYYQ010000086.1 GCA_947303535.1 uncultured Ruminococcus sp. | reverse complement strand
CATTGCTGACCAAATCAAAGATTTGGAGCACTGCTTAATTATCCGCCCTTTCTGATCATCGAGAAAGCGAAGGTATTAAATCGCTAATAAACGCCAAAGCTCCGAAAATACTTACAAAATAGATAATAATAAAAGCAACGGATATACCGAGCCCAATGGCTCCAAGTTTTGATCCCCATTTGGCGTAATCTTTTCCGGGACGTTTCTGGTCGAGAGATATCTTTCCCAGAACTATTGAAGTTATAGCGCATAAAAGGGATAACCATATTGCCAGAAAAGCAGTCGGGATAGAACATATTCCGAATATAAGCGAACCTATAGCCATATTGGCAGTCGGCTCAGCGGCTGACGGCGTCAGAGCAGTCTGCTGAACGCTGTTCGTCTTGTTATCTTTCGAGAAAGATTTGCCGCAGGCGTTGCAAAATTTAGCGTCATTTGGATTTTCTTTTCCGCAGTAAGTGCAAAACATAAACATTCCCCTTTCAGTTTTACTTTAATAAATTATAACACATATGTATTCATAATGTCAACATATGTATTCATTGTTTACAAAAAATTCGTATATCATATTATCAGAGGTGATAATATGTATATACCAACACTTGATTCAAAAACGGTAGGCGAGGTCATTGCAGAGTTCCGCAAGAAAAAGGGAATATCGCAGGAAGTCATAAGCGGACTTGCCGACATCGGGCGCACACACCTGAGTGCTATCGAGCGCGGTGAGCGCAAGCCGACTCTCGAAACATTGTATCGTATTGCAAACGCACTGGGAGTAAAAATGAGTGATATCGTAATAGCCATTGAGGAAAAAATAGATTGATATGTAGGGGCTGCCTGTGGCAGCCCGTTAAATCACGCATAAATTTCAAATGACAAAATGTAGGGGCGCACAGTGTGCGCCCCTTTTCATATCCCCAAAATTCCCTTTTATATTTTTTTCAAAAAATATGTAACACTTTCATTTAGGCATACGATAGTTATAGATGAAAGCACAAAACGTACGTTAAAAAGAAAAGAAGTCAACAAAACGTTTATAAATAAAAAGGAGAATTCAAAATGAAAAAGTCAACTTTAATGATAACAATAGCAGCTTCACTTTGCGCACTCACATCATGTGGAAGAAGCGTCCCTACATATCAGTCCTCACAGCCTGATGAGATAAAGTCTGTATCTTATGAGATAACCTCATCTGAAAAAACTGCTGATAAGGCAAATACAAAGCAGACAACTGCAAAAAAGAGCGAGACTGAAAAGTCCACAGAGACTATTAAGACGGAAAGTGCTGTAACAGCAGCTGCTGTCAAGGTAAAAACTGTTGATACAACAGCAGTAAGAGTGGCAGTTACAACAGCCGCTAAGAAGCCCCAGCCTGCAAAGACCACAGTAAAAACTACAGCAAAGCCTGTAGCTGTAACATCAAAGACTACTGTCAAGACAACAGCAAAGCCGCAGACCACCACCACTACTACCGCTGCTGTCGGAACTATCGAAAGTGGCAGACTTGACGCAGCCGCAGCAGAGGGAACAGCTTTCAGAAAGGGCGTTTCAAACGGCAATGTCTATACATCTGAGTATGCAGGCTTTAAGTTCACAGCACCGGCAGACACATCTTTCCTTAACGAAGATAACCTCTACACCAATTACTATATGCCTTCAAGAGTTATGACAGACGAAGAGAAAAAGGTATATTTCACAGGCATTTCAGATGCTGTCGGAACATATTCCAATGCAGAGGGAAGAATAGAAGTTAAGTTTATCAATACAAAGCTCAGATATCCAGATACTCCTAATATGTCTGAGGAGAGCTTCCTCAACGATTATCTCGAAAGCGGTCTCGCAGGCACTGTATATTCATATGTAAGCGGACCTGAGATAGTAACACTTGGCGGCAAGGACTATTATATGATGAGGACCGAGAGCAACGGCTACTTCAACAATGTATATGTGAGAAGAGTAGACGAAAACTTTATCGTAGAGATCATAGCAAGCGGCACCGCAGTTGCTGACGAGAATGATTTCGCAAACAGATTTGAAGCTGTATGATAAAAATGGCGCACAGTCAGGCTGTGCGCCATTTATTGCATAGGCGGATAATTAAGCAGTGCTCCAAATCTTTGATTTGGTCAGCAATGCTATATGCAGAGCTATCCGCCAAAAATATACCGCATAAATGCGTAAGGGGCGATGTTTGCATCGCCCCTTTGGGATTTAAAATTATAATTTTAGTTTAGAAAGAACTGCTGCCATTTTTCTTGAGACTGTATATACCTGCTGCCAACAGCAGTACAGAACCTGCAAGAAGCATATAGAAGCCGTAAGAATAGCTAATACTGAATGAATCGGCAAGCTCGTCCCAGTATTCTCCTAAGTCTCCCAAACCGTCCATTTTGGATTTTATTCTGTGCTCTGAAACATATATTGCTTCAAGTATCGTTAATATAACAGATACAGCTCCGGTAGCAAGAACGAGTTTGTTGAGCTTCATAGCTGAAAAAATGAAACTGATTACTGCAACGGGAGCAAATATCATCCAGTGGTCTCCGTCAAACAAAGAAGCGTTTGCGCTGAATCCAAATAATGATACAGAAAAGAACGGTAGGAAAATTGCTACGAACATTATTATTGAAGCTATTATTCCCAAAGAGTTAGGCTTTGAACCAAAATTTACTTTTGGCGGATTTGTTGGCATATAGTTGTTATAACCAAAGGAATTCTGCCGAGGCATATTGTAGTTTGACTGTGGTGAATTATAGTTGGATTGTGGTGTATTGTAGTTCTGCTGAGGTGCGCTGTTGGGATCGCTGTTGAATTCCGTGCCGCAGAACGGGCATTTTTTAGTGCCGTCCATAAGGTTGCTGTTGCAGTTTGGGCAATACATTAGATCACTCCTGTCAAAATAGTATAGAGTAAGTATAACATATTTACATATATTATGTCAATATATGTTTTTTGAACAAATTTTTGGGAGAAAAATGTCAGCACCAATATATGCAGTGCGAAACACAGCCGCTTGACAAAAGCCATTAAATATGTTACAATAATCAAAATTTCGATCGGGGGGGATCACAATGAAAAGAGCGGCATTAACCATGACCGTACTTCTTGCATTATCATCGGCAGTATCATGCGGCAATAAGACCGCTACTATCGAACCGCTGGAGATAACAGCAGAGGAAGCGCATACAATAGATGATTATAAACCCATAGAGACCGAACCTTTAACTGTAACTACTACAGAAGCGGTTACAGAAGAAGCTACAGAGTTCGCGGACGCAGGTGAGGGAACAAACTTCAAAAACGGAACCGTAAACGGCAAAGTATATACTTCCGAATATGCCGGTTTTAAGGCAACATTTCCCGAAGATATGTCACTGAATGACAGAGCTGAAAATGAAAAAGAGCTCAAAAAAATGTGGTCAACACTTGATAAAAGTTCAAAAGAGGAACAGGGACTTCATATTACCGATCTTGTAGCTAACAGTAAAGATACTACCTATGTTTTTCAGTACTGCAACACAAAGCTCATGTTTCCCGAAAAGGAAAATGTGACTGTAGAGGAGTTCATGGAAAAACTGATAGAATTTAAAGAAACGGAAGGTATAAAAATATCAGCTCCCGAAAAAGTAACTCTTGGCGGCAGCGAATACACAAAAGAGACTATAGTTCTTGAGGATATCAGCTTGGAGCTTGTATATTATGCAAGAAGGATAGATGATGATTTCATACTGGTCATAAATTCACAGGGCGAAGCAGGCTTTGACCATACAGTGCTTGAAAAAGCCATTGAAGCAATATAAAAAAAGAGGACTGCATTGCAGTCCTTTTTTATTGCCATTGGTTATATAAGGTGTGATTTCTTTATTCCTGATCTGTCAAGAGCGAGTCCCGTAACGATATACAGTACAGTACTTGCAGCGATCTGTATGCAATAAGCGGGAGTCTGACCGAAAGCGGCGATAATAGCGGCTGTTGAGAAGCCCTTTGTAATTACCACACCCTCGTAAAGGCTGTATCCTACCGCACATACGATAAGTGACGGGATAATGCCGAGGAGATTGCGCTTTGTGATTATCTTATCCGATTTATTGGTAAAGAACAGAGCTGTAATAGCTTTTATAACGATAGTAGCAGGTATCCAGATAGGAAATCCCGAAAGCCCGTCGGCGAGAGCACCGCCGATAACTCCGGCAGCGACTGCATAAGGCAGTGGGAGTACACTTGCAGCGAGATAGATGAGTCCGTCACCTGCGTGAGTATAGCCTGCACCTGTAGGTACATGGATATAGGCGGTAACACGAATATCAGTGCGGCAAAAAGGCTGGTTACCACCATTTTTTTGATCTTTTCTGACTGAACTGTTCTTGTCATAACAAAGCCTCCTTAAAAGCTACTAATCCTATATGTATTAGTTTAGCTAATTATAACACTATACATACATTTTTGCAATAGAAAAGATACACAAACTTTGCAAACTCAAATTTGCCGAAAGTGTTACAGATGTCGCAATATAGGGGAAAATTATAACTGATTATAAGAACAATCCTATAAGGAAAGCACTTCCCGAAGCAGCCAGAGCCACCACGATAAGGGGCATTTCCAGAAAAGCCAGCACTATTGCAACAGCCGTGCCCGCAACAGCGGTATAGATGTTGTGGGTAGTATAGAATATAGCAGGTATAGTCATAGCACTTAGTACCGCATATGGAATGTAGTACAGGAAGCTCCTGAAAAAGCGCGACTTTATTTTCTTTCGGAAGAACGTGAACGGCACCATACGTATGAGGTAGGTCACGCCTGCCATTACGAATATATACACAGCAAGGCTCATACAGTTTCCTCCTCATCTTTTATGGGGAAGATAAGTGCAGCTGCCACAGAAGCAGTTATTGCAGATATGATAACAGCAAATCCCTCGCTTATGAACGGCATACAGTACTTGAATACAACGCTTATAGCTGCGGACATTACCACAACAAAGAGAACGCTGTGCTGCTTTTTTGCAGGTGGTATGATTATAGCGATGAACATACCGTACAGAACTATCTCCATAGCGGTACTTACGGAAGCAGGGAGAAGCTCGCCTGCCGCTGCACCGAGAGCAGTGCCTGCTACCCACCCCACGGCGGCAATGAATATCATACCGTACATATATGCAGGAGTAAGAGGCTTTTTCTGAGCGGAGCATACTCCGAATATCTCATCGGTAATACCGAATGAAGCAAGCAGTCTGTGAGGCGTAGTAAAACTTTTGTCAAGCTTCTGAGAAAGCGAAAGAGCCATAAGCGAATAGCGAATGTTTATAGTCAGCTGAAGCAGTATCATTTCGATGAGAGTACCTCCTGCTGCAATGACATCTATTCCTGCTTTCTGACCTGCGGAAGTAAGGCAGGTAGCAGATATGGCAGATGCCTGAAAAACGGAAAGCCCTGCCTTGTTTACACAGAGTATCCCGAGTCCGAATGACACAGAGAGGTATCCCAGAAAGATGGGGATACCGTGTGACATTCCGCGAAGAAAGTTATTTTTCATATTGACTGCACCCGCAGTCCTGAGATGATCGACATATTTATCCTCCGAGATCAGAATTAAAGGGTTTTTATCCTTTCGGCAGAATCGCTTATCTCTGCCCATGAATAGTCTATCATGTATTCGCCGTGATAGGATTTGAGGGCAGAGGTATCACCCGAAAACAGGTCATACAGGTCGCAGTTCACAGCTTCCTTGTTTATCTGTATCTGTCGGTTCTGCTTTATGATAACATTGTGGAAGCCTGCGGCTTCTATGTCCTTGATAAGGTCAGAGACATACTGAGAGACCTTTTTTGAAGTAGGTCTGTCGAAGTCCTCGACTTCAAGAACATCGGCAGCTATCTCCTTGCTTGTGACAGGATAGCCGCACTGGTCTATGAGATAGGCGAATATTTCCTTGGAAATAGTACGCGAAAACTTTATAGGTGTATTGTCCTTGCCGAACACGCGAAAATTACCGAATGTACGAATTTTCAGCCTGTTGTCGTCCTTTTGCTCGGGCGCGGCAGTGTATCTGAAATTATCGA
>CAMYYQ010000085.1 GCA_947303535.1 uncultured Ruminococcus sp. | reverse complement strand
TAATGACGTATACTGTGGATTGAAGACCGTTGGCGATACAGTTGCTTTCAATTCATGCGTTGAGTATAAGAAGGAATTAAAAGACGAAACCAATGACGGTATGTCATTTGTTATGGATAAGATGTCCGCAGTATATACCGTAACTGCGAAATAGTATTATAGGGGGAATAAATATGAAAAAGCTTATAAGTATAATTGCCGCAGCCGCGCTGACATTAAGCTGTTTTTCTTGCAGTGAGGATAAAAAGAAAAAGGAAAAGACCGAGGAAAAGCCTGTAAACATTGAGGACGGCGTGGACGAGCCTGCCCTTGACGAGCCTGTAAAGGCCGAATACAAGGAGTTTTCGGAGGAAAGCTTCAATACTATAGAAGTTAATTTAAACGTGACCGACAAAGAGCCGCCGCTGACAATGCATCAGCTGAATACTTCGCAGATAGATTTCGGAAGCGTCATACCGCCCTGCAAAGATGAGAAGTACCGTGACAGGTACAGGACAGATAAGTCCGATTATGAAGATGAGGAATACCAAAAATTTATCAGAGAGCAATGGGAAAAGAGCTGTACAGAGCCGAAGAAAGGCGATATATATTGCAGCTGTATCGAAGGCAATACCTTTTATATCGAGGTCGAATATGACACGACCTGTCTCGGTCATCATGAGTCTGCCATATTCCGCGTTGACGGGCTTACAGGTGAAAAAGAGGAGGTATTCCGCCATTCCGATCCCGAAAACGGCCTTATTATCTGGCAGCTTTACAGTATAAACGGCGTACTTTACGTTCTCACTAAAGAGAAAGGTCTTTACTATCTTGACGAGGAAAAGAAAGAGCTTGTGAATATTCTTGAGGCAGAAGAAAGCCAGAAATACAGCGCGTATGTTATGGGCAATTCCGCAGGCAGACTGTTAGTAAGAGAGACCATAAACCATACAGAGGACGTTCCGAAAGATCAAAGACCTGAAAGCGGAAATTATACCTATTCAGATGACGGCGAGAATTATTATATAATTACAGGCTGTGATTATATAGTTAAGGAGTATGATTTCGACAGCAAGACATGGACCGAGCTTTATTCCGCATATGAGGATTATGATCCGAAAGAAACGGAGTCAATTTCAGGCAGCAAAGAATGTCCGATCATCTACGGCGAGCTTTTCGCATGGAAGGAAAAGCCCGAAAATTCCCGTAAATACGACGTATGCACCGAGAGCTACAAGGTCTCAACAGGGCTTACGGGCTGTGATATACTCTATGCAAGCGATAAAAAGCTTGTTTTAAGACAGGGCAGCAAAGCGTCAAGCTCGGAAACTTCATTTGTCCATGTGTTCGACCTTGAAAGCTCCACACATTATATAATCGACTACAGCGGTCTCGGCGCGGACAACTGCAAGTATGCAAAGGACGGTATAGTTGTATATCCCTCAGTCGGTTCAGGCAAGGTATATTATATCATGCCCGAAATAGGACTTACCTTTGACCTTGCATCATTTGACTCAACATATGATGAATATGCATTGGATATGTGGCTGTCGCTCTATGACAGCTATGATAACAGCCTTTGGTTCGATATCAACATCAAAAGGGACGAGCGTGAAGTCACGGACGAGCCGGGCGTTATATATAAAGAATACGATTACGATCAGGTAAAAGTATGGTTCACACAGGAGGAAAATAATGAATAAGCGGATAAGTCTCATTGCTGCGGCAGTATTTGCGTTCTCGTCAGTGCTGACAGCCTGTGATGACAAGGAAAAGCCCAAGCCAAAGCAAAAAGATACCGCAGTAAACGAAGATACAGGAGATACACTCGTTACCGAGCCTGTTTACCGCGAGTACAGCGAAGATGATTTCAAGACTATTGAGGTATCTCTTTCGTATCCCGAAAGAGAGTCGCCTGCAAATATCAGCTCTGTGGATATAAGCGGGCTTGATTTCGGCAGTAAAGTTCCCATATGCAATAAAGCGGAGAATGTAAAGACCTATTACAGCAGCGATTACGGAATTCCCGAAGAATATACGGGAGTAGATTGGTCATCTTATGTGGATAAGGCAGAAAAGGGCGCTGCAAGGAACTGCTGTATATATGGCAGCAAATGCTATATAGTAGTTGAGTATCGGGCATCTGTTTTCGGAAATTACGAGTTTTCTCTTTTCCGATATGACGAAAGCAGCGGTAAAAACGAGGAGATATACAGCTGGTCATCAAAGGATATAGACGAGATGCTCATGGAAACACCTGTTTTGTCGAACGGAAAAATGTTCTATTCGGTATATAATAAAAATGATAAGACTTCAAAGGTATATGCCTATGATATTAATTCAGGCGGTGAAGAGATCATTTACGAGAGCGGCAGTTTTGACGGACTCATAAGTGTACGCCATGACGACAAGGGCTATCCTATGATAGACTTGTACGATGATACTGATTTTAAAGTTACAGAGACACTGTACTACGAAGCGGACTCCGAACGCTTTATCAGTGATAAGGCTGACGATCTTGGCGGAAAGGTATTCTCCAATGATGTTTTCAACGGAGTACCCTATTATCTTGTAACGCCCGAGGACAAGAACAAGCTTGATATGGTAAGTGAATATTACCGCGTGTCACTGTCCTATCCCGGAGGAGATGTCGTATATGGTGATGAAAAGATGTTCATTGTCAAGAATTATACGCTTCTCCATATGTATGACCTTGAGAAAATGGAGCATTACATACTTGACGTAGAGGATATGGGTGATAAGGCAGTCTACAGCGGTGGATTTGTGTTCCTTAGCAGTTTATACAGAGAGTACGAAGCACCTGTTTACTGCATAAAGCCTGATATGGGCATCGTGTATCCCATAGCGGAAGTAACTGAATGTTACGATATATCGACATATGACGATAAAGTCTTATTTAACACTCTGAAATTCGGGACAGAAGATAGTGAGCTTGAAAGCGGCGGTTTATCCTATGGATCGGTTAAATTGGAAAAAGCATACACCATAACTGTAAAATAACCATTGTAGGGGACGGCGTCCTCGACGTCCCGAGCCTAACGATACAAGCAGCCTGAGCGTACTGTAGGGGCTGCCTGTGGCAGTCCGTGGTGTTCTTATATTTGTGCAGATAGGATTTGTCATTACAGACTATCACAATAAAGAAAAGGACTGCATATGCAGTCCTTTTTATTTCTGCTCACTGATCAACTAAGATATTCCTCGATAACATCAAGCTCCCCGTAGGTACGGAGCAGGGTATAGCCTGTATTTTCAAGGACTGCATCAACGAAATCATCACGTTCAATACGGTCAGGACGTGAATGAGAGGTGTCGTCAAGCTCGATAAGAGCGACGATAGCCGTATCCTCGTCTGCAAGAGCGAAGTCTATATGCTTCGCTTTTATTTTGTTGAAGCACTCCATCCAGTAAGGATTTTCGGCTTTGGGTTTGGGCTCGATAAGGTCTGCAAGCCTTACCTTGCTGTAGACGCTGAGACCGTATTCGTCGGCAAGAGGCTTCAGCCTCTTGTAGAATTCGTATTCCCTGTCGGTGAGGATAGTCTTTGCGTTGTAAAGCTTGGTGATATCGGGCTTGTGCAGCCTTTTATACAGCCATATTGCCGCGGCAATAATGAGCAGTAAGAATATAAGAGCAAAAATTTCATCTGATCTCATTTTTGATTAAAGAATAAAAATATATATGTATATTCAACGGTTTTCCATTGAAAAAGTGGCTTTTTCGGACTGCTTATGAAATGGTTTATCTGTCAACGCCTGCACTGATCTCGTCAACGATCTTTCCATTGTCGTCTATTTCGGCAATGCTTTTCCAGAATGAACCCGAACCGCCGCAGACATAGAGCTTGTCATCGGTAATGCCCAGACCTGAGATATAGTTGCAGTTTTTCAGGTCTTTTGCTTCGAGAAGAACAGTGCTTTTGCCGTCAGGTTCTGCGGAAAATACGGAAATACTGTCCGTAAATATGAGCTTATCCTCATAGAAGCAGAAATCAGTGCATCTTTCATCGCTGATCTTTTCCTTTTCGCCGCCCTCAAGAGGTATGCAGCAAAGGCTGTTGAAGTCTATAAAGTAGACCTTATCACCGATAATATACGGAGAATCGCCTGTTTTAAGCTCTGTGGAGCTGTTTTCGCTGCTGAATATACAGATATAACCGTTTGTACCTATGTTATATGAGCATATCAGGTCGTTTTTATAAAAGCCCACTATGCGGACATTTCTGAGTTCAGAGGTGTATACCTTGTCCGAGAGCTTTCCCGAATAGTCCATAGACTTTATCTCAGTGCCGTTATCTCCCGAAACTGCGAAATATATGGCATCAGTGAAAAAGAAAGTATCTCGGGGTGGGATAACGTCAGTGTACTTTGTTTCCTTGTTCAGAGGAGTTGATTTTCCGCTGTCGTATACGCAAAGCCCGTCATCAGGAGAATAGTAATACAGCTTATCCTCAGCGGAGTACAGAAGCTCGCTGTTTTCGGGGAGTTTTATCTCTTCCGTCTTGCCTTTGCGGTCATCGCAGATGTATACTTCTACAGGAACGTCAGCACCGTCTTTGTTTGCTGAGTAGACAAAGTCGCCGTTATCAAGAACAAAAAGCATCTGCTGACGATTTGCTGCACACTCCTTTGTAGGTGCATTTGTATCATATTGTGCTTCCTGAGCAGTTGTTTCCTCTGCACTTGTATCGGATATATCGGCAGATAACTCCCTTGTGGAGGAGCTTTCCGCATAGTTCGCGGTATTGTTGTTGGAGCAGGCTGAAAGCGTGGAAGCTATAACGAGCGTGCCCATAAAAGCTGCAAAAAATCGGTATTTCATCTATCAAATCTCTCATTCCGTACATGGGTCGTCGCTTCATTACCCATAGATTTATGCATATGTAAGTGACCGTCAGTCACTTGACTGATACACTTCATCATTATAACATTTTGTAAATCCAATGTCAAATGCAAGATATGAATAATGTGTACTTATACGGTGAAAAACTCCGAATGTACTAAAATAATAAAACAGGCAGATACATTTTTTGTAACTGCCTGTATAAAAATATTATTCTGTTGTAGTTTCTTCTTCCTCTTCGGGATTGAGGATAATATCCTCTTCGGGTACCTGTTCAGCTACTGAGGAGAAGTCAAAGTCCTCGAATTTATCGACCTTTTTGAATCTGACTTTGAGATTTGCCTCGTCGTCAACAATAAGGATACCGTTTTCCAGTTTTATGCTGAAGCCCTCATAATCGCTCCACATATACATCTGTTCCTTTTTATCGGGAGACCATTCATATGTCATAGGGTCGCCTATTATAGACATTACAGCAGTATTGTCGTCTAAAAGCTCAAGGCGGAAGGCTGAATTTATGGGATATTCGCCAAGCTTTTCCGTGTAAGTTTCGCCGTCGGACTTTACCTCTATAGCTTCCCATTTGCCCATAAAGTCCTTGTAATCGGCATTGCTGAGACCTGCTTCTGTGGGAGTTTCGTTATTGGTGAATTCGCTTACAGGCATAAGGAATATTTCAGTACCGTCATCATCGGCGTATCGCATTATCATCTGTCCCTGTTCTATGCGGCAGAAATAGCCGTCATCGGGACTTTTCAGCCAAAGCTCGTCATTTTCGGTAATTTCCCATGTGTATTTATAAGTTCTTGCTTTGCCGCGGGGATTGAGAGAAATTATCATATCAGCATTGAGGTCATCGTATACAGTGAGCTGAGCAACAGCGCTGAGGGGATAGCCTGCATATTCAGTCTCATAGGTCTCGCCGAATACTGTTGCTTTGTATGACTCCCATTTGCCGAGGAACGGCTTTGAAGAATTATCCGGAATAGTAGTAGCTTCAGCTGCTGTACTGCTTTCTGTAGTTCCGTTGTTTGGAATATTTTTCTTCTTTTTACTTGTGCAACCGCATATACAGCCTGAAAACATAACAGCTGCAAGACAAAAACAAATAAATTTTTTCATATGTGCTCCTTAGCACGGGTTGGGCGTCACACTTCTAGGAAGTGCCGCGAGTAGGTGGTATCATACCACCATCGCCAACCGAGGCTATTCTACACATGAAATTCACCAAAGACAACGC
>CAMYYQ010000084.1 GCA_947303535.1 uncultured Ruminococcus sp. | reverse complement strand
GTAGCTTATGCAGTCGCCCACATTTACAGTTTTTACGTGGGAGATAACAGCTTTCAGTTCCATAAGCGGTTCAAGTCCCTCAGGGATATCAAGGCTGACATCGGGGTGCAGACCGTAGAGAATGATACCTGCTCGTGAAAGAGTGCTTCGTGAGCTGTTTCTGTAGCAGGTAGCCGCACTGTTCATAAAGTGGAGATGTTTAAGCTTTATACCGTGGCTCACAAGCACATCGTATGTATCGGTTATGAACTTCTCCTGCTTGTCGGTATAAGCGATATTGTCGGGATCGTCACTGTCTGCAACAGCAAAGTGTGTATATATGCCCTCAACAGAGAGCTTGTCGATCTTCATCATAGCCTCTATCTCGGCAGCGCAGGCTTCGGGAGTATCATGCTTGAGACCTATTCTTCCCATACCTGTATCTATCTTTATATGACATCTTATGGGAGCAGGAGTGTTCTTCACAAGCTCCTGAGCATATTCTGTGGAAACTACGCCCTGAATAATGTTGTATGAAGCTATCTCGTGAGCGTACTCAGGGGGAGTATATCCGAGAATGAGGATATCTGCATCGGGAGCGAATTTCCTTACAGCAATGGCTTCATCAAGGTTTGAAACGGCGAAATACTTTATTCCGCACTGCTCTGCAAGACAGCGGACGATGTGCTCATCGCCGTGACCGTAAGCGTCCGCCTTGACTACAGCCATTATTTCTGTACCTGCTGAGTTGAGGCTCCTGATTATTTCAACATTTTTTCTGAGTTTGGGGAGAGATATCTCAGCCCATGCTCTTTTGAGATACGGCTTCATTTCCGTTATCAATCCTTTCTTTATGTCAAAGTTAAAATTTAATTACAAGTTGAAAAACGCCTTGAAATAATGCATAATTTATGTTATACTTTTTAGTGTATGATTTTTCAGAGAAGAGAGGTGTGTCATGCTTTTCTCACTTGATTCGGGTATCGAAGTAATGCCTGCGGAGACTATTGAGACAGATGCAAGGCGCACTGTCTGCTTTACGGGGCACCGCGAAAGCAGTGTGATACCATATATGAAAGATCCTGTTTACAGCAGGCTTACCCTGCGCACCGTTCAGCTCATGCTGTTCAGATACATTGACATGGCTGTTGAATACGGCTACAGAAGCTTTATAAGCGGACTTGCCGTTGGTACGGATCTTTGGGCTGCAAAGTATATACTCAATAAAAAGCAGGCTGACAGCAGCATACGCCTTATCGGTGTGATGCCTTATCTGCGTCATGCAGAGCGTTTCAGCAGCAGCTACAGGGAGATGCTTGCAGATGTGGAAAGAGGAGCAGATATGCTTCTTACCACTAATACAGACCCCACAGTAGTATATGGGAAAAGCCGCGCAGGAGAGAACACCTCTTCCGATCTTTACCGTGTCAGGAATTATTTCATGGTGGACAATGCTTCTGCGGTAATATCCTATTTCAACGAAGGTTCATTCAAATCGGGAACATATCAGACGCTGAACTATGCAGTACGTCAGGGACTGAAGATACGGCGTTTCGGTCTTGAAGACGCATATTCCGTCATTGACGAGTGCGGAGCTGATATAGAAAGCATACGCAGAAAGCTTGTTTTTATGGAAAATGTCTTTGATCTTCCCTATTAATTATATCACATAAAACTTTTTTTGCAAGTTTATTCAGATAATTTTTCTTCAAATAAAAACTGAGTTAATGAATGTCTGTTCTTTTTCAACAGACTGTTGAATTGTATGTTTAAACATGGACAAGCAATTCATTCATGTTGAAAATGTGGAAAACTTTGTGGATAACCGTATCTGCGCCAAGAAGTTTTTAACTTTGTTTTTTGGAAAACTTTTTTATTCATTTCCCAATGTATATTTTTGAGGAGATCACTTTATACGATCAGTTTATATCCTTTGTGATATTAATAACATATAAATAAAAACTGTAAAAATACATGAAAGGAGCCAATGAAATGGCAAAGAGAAAAAGCGGACATATAGCAGTCCCATTCCTTATCACTATCTTTATCGGACTTATAATCGTCGGAGGCGGTGCATACGGAGTTTACCGATATTTCGGCTTGGGAAAGACTGAGGAACTCACTGAACCCATACCGCGAGAGGTAGATGAGATAACCTCCGAGGACAGTCATACCATGCTTCTGATACTTGACGTTCCCGAAAAGAATTGTCCGCCTACTTTTGTTCTCATGCGTTCAATGCCTGTAAAAAAAGAGGTAGTATTCATAGGTATCCCTTCAAATACTATCTACCTTTTAGACGGTGAGCAGAAGGGCATAAACGGAAGCTATGCAAGCGGCGGTGCTGATTCAGCTGTTGATTTTGTTTCAAAGGTGTTTGATCTGAAAATAGACAGGTATATGAAGTTCGGCGAAGATGGTGCAAAGAAGGTCTATGATATTTTCGGCGATGTTACTTATCCTGTTAATGCTGATATCGCAGGCTTTCAGAATGACGGTTCAAGCCAGCTCCTCAACGGCGATCAGGCTCTTACATTCGTTACATACAGAATGTTCAAGGACGGAGAGAGCGAGAGAGCTTTCACAGCAGCTACTTTCCTTTCATCAATGCTGAACCAGACAGACGGTGTTTACTTTGCAGATAATATGGATAACAATTTCGATATCATCATCAACATGGTCGAATCAAATGTAACATCTAAGGATTATAAAGACCATAAGGCTGCTTTGAAGAATATGTTCAAAAACGGCAAATCCATTTCTTCTGCTATCTCACTTGACGGTACTATCTCAGGAGAGGACTTTATCCCGAGCGACAAATTCCTTGGTGACATCAAAGAGAAGTTTGCAGATTCAAAAGAAGCAAAATAATGAAGATATTTGATACCCATTCACATTACGCAGACCATGCTTTTGATGAGGACAGGGAACAGGTGCTGGCAGGATTGCCCGACAAGGGCGTTGAGCTTGTAATGCTTGCAGCTTCTGATATGAGAGACTGCGCTGCGAATTCCGAGCTTGCGGAAAAGTATGACTATGTTTATGCTGCCGCAGGTATACACCCCGAAAGCCTTGACGAAACACCTGAGGATTATCTTGATTTTCTCAGGAACATCATTGCTTCAAATCCAAAGATAAAGGCTGTAGGCGAGATAGGTCTTGACTACCACTATGAGGGCTATGATCGTGAAAAGCAGATACGTTTTTTCCGTGAGCAGCTTGCATTTGCTGCCGAGCTGGATATGCCTGTTATAGTCCACAGCCGCAACGCTACCGAGGACACTGTTGAGATACTTAAAGAGTTCCGTCCGAGGGGCGTAGTTCATTGTTTCAGCGGTTCTGCGGAAACAGCAAAGGAAATATTAAAGCTTGGAATGTATATCGGCTTTACGGGAGTCCTTACGTTCAAAAATTCAAAGAAAGCACTGAAAGCACTGGAGGCTGTTCCGCTGGACAGACTTCTTATGGAGACGGACTGCCCTTATATGGCTCCCGAGCCTTTCAGAGGCAGACGAAGCGACAGCTCGATGATAGCTTTTACGGCTGCAAAGGCTGCCGAGATAAAAGGAGTTCCCACAGAGGAGCTTATTGATATTACCTGCCGCAACGGAATGAAGATGTACGGCATAGAATAAAAGTAAAGGAGGAGACTGGATGTATTACTGCTGCGGAGTTACAGACAAGGGCATAATGCCGCATAATGAAGATGCTCTGCTTATTAATAAAAGCGTTATTGATTCAGGCTCTTCCGAACAGACTGTATCAGGTCCGTTTATTGCCGCTGTATCTGACGGAGTATCAGGTGAGCGTTCAGGCGAGCTTGCTTCAAAGATGTGTCTGGAGCTTGTGCGCGATATTGATTACAGCGGAGAGATAAAGCTTGACGAGGAGCTTCTCGGTATACATCAGAAGCTTGCTGATTACAGCAGATCCGACCCCGAAATGCACAATATGCAGGCTACTCTCTGCGGCATAGCAGTAGATGAGACCGATAATATCCTCACATTCAATGTTGGTGATTCACGTCTGTATCGTTACCGCAGCGGACGTATCAAGCAGATATCCCGTGACCAGTCCCTTGTGCAGCTGCTCATTGACGAGGGTGCTATTACCAGTGAGGAGCGCAGCAGTCATGTCCACAGAAATATCATTTTTCCTGTTTTCGGCAATCAGAAGTCGGCGCCTCAGGTAGATACTGTAGTGCTTGAGGGCGGAATGGAGTACGGCGACCTGCTGCTGCTGTGTACGGACGGACTTTCTGATTATGTTTCGGTACTGGATATCGAGGAGATAATAGAAATGCCGAAAAGTCTGGATACAAGACTCAATATGCTTGTGAAAAAGGCTCTTGATAACGGCAGCAAGGACAATATATCTATTATCGCAGTTGCATACTACGAATAAATACAAGGAACGGCTTATGCCGTTCTTTTTTATTTGAAAAAAGCTTGGATAATGAGAAAGAAATGCGTTAAAATGCTGCACTTGGTCAACAAGCTTTAGATGAACAGCAAATTTGCCCTACCATTTTTTGCGGAATATTACTTTTACTGGAAAAATTTCAATTTTATGTCTTGACTTATATGGGTGAAAAGAGTATAATTTATATTGTATGGCGAATACTGCTTTTTATTTTATATATTAACTTGGAGGTTTTAACAATGAGCAGAGTTTATAACTTCAGCGCAGGTCCTGCAGTTCTTCCTGAGGAAGTCCTCAAGGAATGTGCAGAGGAAATGATCGATTACAAGGGCTGCGGAATGTCCGTTATGGAAATGTCACACCGTTCAAAGGTTTATGATGACATCATCAAGGAAGCTGAAAAGGATCTTCGTGACCTTATGAATATCCCTGACAACTACAAGGTTATCTTTGTACAGGGCGGTGCTTCACTTATATTTGCAGGTGTACCTATGAACCTTATGAAGAAGGGTAAGGCTGCTTATATCATCACAGGTCAGTGGGCAAAGAAGGCTGCTCAGGAAGCTGAGAAGTACGGCGACGTAGTAAGAGTTGCTTCATCTGCTGACAAGACATTCTCTTATATCCCTGACTGCTCTGATCTCGACATCCCTGACGATGTTGACTATGTATATATTTGCGAGAACAATACTATCTACGGAACAAAGTTCTGGGAGCTCCCTAACACAAAGGGTCACGAGCTCGTTGCTGACGTAAGCTCATGCTTCCTCTCAGAGCCTGTTGACGTAACAAAGTACGGCGTTATCTACGGCGGCGTTCAGAAGAACGTTGGTCCTTCAGGCGTACAGATCATCATCGTTCGTGAGGATCTCATTGCTGACGGTCCTGCACTCAAGTGCACACCTACAATGATGGACTGGAAGATACAGTCTGATAACGAGTCACTCTACAATACACCTCCATGCTACGGCATCTATGTATGCGGCAATGTGTTCAAGTGGATCAAGAAGATGGGCGGTCTCGAGGCTATGAAGGCTCATAACGAGAAGAAGGCTAAGATCCTTTATGATTTCCTCGACAGCAGCAAGATGTTCAAGGGCACAGTTGAGAAGAAGGATCGTTCACTTATGAACGTACCATTCATCACAGGCAATGACGAGCTCGACAAGAAGTTCGTAGCAGAGTCAAAGGCAGCCGGTTTTGAGAACCTCAAGGGTCACAGATCAGTTGGCGGTATGAGAGCTTCTATCTACAATGCTATGCCTATCGAGGGCGTTGAGAAGCTCATTGCTTTCATGAAGAAGTTTGAGGAAGAAAACTCGTAATAATTCATAATGCATAATGCATAATGCATAATTACAGTGAAGTGTTATACTTGAAATATCGAGCGTAGCGAGCTCCGCAATTATGAATTATGGATCCTTAATTATGCATTTCAAAAATAAACAGAAAGAGGTTTACTGAAATGTACAAGATTCAGACATTAAATAAGATCTCAGAAGTAGGAACAGATGTATTTGACAAGAGCA
Source organism: uncultured Ruminococcus sp. (assembly GCA_947303535.1). Next base: position 180 of record CAMYYQ010000084.1, on the reverse strand, counting down.
AGTACTCAATTTCTGATGATTGCGCTAATCCTGAGGCTATAATGGTTCGTTCTGCAAAGATGCACGATATGCAGTTCGGCGATAACCTTCTTGCTATCGCTCGTGCAGGCGCAGGCGTAAACAATATCCCTGTTGAGCGCTGCGCACAGGAGGGTATCTGTGTATTCAATACTCCTGGTG
>CAMYYQ010000083.1 GCA_947303535.1 uncultured Ruminococcus sp. | reverse complement strand
CACTGTTCGAGGACAACGCTGAGCACGGTCTCGGTATGTATCTCGGTCAGAAGGCAATCCGTGAAAGACTCATCGAGGAAGTTAAGGAAATCGCTGCAAGCGACAAGGCATCTGCTGAGGTAAAGGCTGCTGCTGATGAATACCTCGCAACAGTTAACGACGGCGCAAAGAATACTGCTGCAACTGCTGCACTCGTTGCTGAGCTCGAGAAGTGCGCTGACAAGTGCGATAAGTGCGCAGATATCCTTGAGAACAAGAACTACCTCTCCAAGAAGTCAGTATGGATCTTCGGCGGCGACGGCTGGGCTTATGATATCGGTTTCGGCGGTCTTGACCACGTTCTCGCTACAGGCGAAGATGTAAACATCATGGTATTCGATACTGAGGTTTACTCAAATACAGGCGGACAGGCTTCCAAGTCATCTAACATCGGTCAGGTTGCACAGTTCGCAGCTGCTGGTAAGGCAATCGCAAAGAAGCGTCTTGCTGATATCGCTATGAGCTATGGTTACATCTATGTTGCACAGATCGCTATGGGTGCTGACATGAACCAGACACTCAAGGCAATCAAGGAAGCTGAGGCTTATCCGGGACCATCACTCATCATCGGCTATGCACCTTGTGAGATGCACTCGATCAAGGGCGGTATGACTAACTGTCAGGCTGAGATGGAGAAGGCTGTTAAGTGCGGCTACTGGAACAACTTCCGTTATGATCCACGTCTGGCTGCTGAGGGTAAGAACCCATTCCAGCTCGATTCTAAGGCTCCTACAGAGTCATATCAGGACTTCATCATGAACGAAGCTCGTTACAGCGCACTCACACGTTCATTCCCAGATCGTGCTAAGGAGCTCTTTGCTAAGGCTGAGGAGACTGCAACAAATCGTTACGCTTACCTCACAAAGCTCGCTGAGAAGTAAGCAGCGGCGCGATGTCCGCGCTGCCTTGCCACGTTGACGCTCGCAAGCTCGCTTACTCTCTGCAAAATGGATAGTCTGCTTTCGCTTACGGAAGTTTAACGTGAATTATGCACATACGAATATAAAATTACTCCCCGATACGAACAGGTATCGGGGAGTTTTGACATTTTTGGGCATAAATGCTATAATTAATTGTCGGCTTCTTCCGTCAGGAAGGAGGTGAGCTTAATGGCATATGTGTTCTCTTTAATAATTTCTGTCGCAGCTGGTGTGATTGCAAATTACATAAGCAAGTAGCTTGACAGGAAGTAGCCCGACAAAAGCCCTTTCCGTTTATAACGGAAAAAACACCCGAAGTTGCCGCTTCGGGTGTTTTCTTTTGCGTAAGCTTAATGAAATGTGTTCTCTTCATTTCATCTATATTATACACCACAAAATCAATTTTGTCAATATGTTTTCCGCTCCCCGATATGAACAGGTATCGGGGAGTTTCTTCTTATCACATAAACTCAGCTAAACTTATGAAAGGGATTCCAAAGGGTTCACAACCCTTTGGCAGAGTCCAGAGGCGGCGCCTCTGGCAGGGCTTGGGGCAGAGCCCCAAATCCGACAGGCGCTCCGCAAGAGGTGAATTCAAAAACAGTCCGGTGGACTGTTTTTGAAGAGGAGACGCCCTGCAAGTGAGGGCGTCTCCTGAAATACTATCTCCCCGATACGAACAGGTATCGGGGAGTTTTGTTTTACATTTTCTTGTTGTAATAGGCGCTTACCGAAATATACACCATAAAGATAAATGCCATACACACAGAAAGCGTACAGCTCACTATCTCGCTAAAAAAGTTAGCAATGACAGTCGCTATGGACATACCTATAAGGATAACATGAAAGGTGACTGTAGAAGCTTCTTTAGTTATCTGCGCACTTCTCTCATCGGTGTGTTTGATATACATTTCTTTCAGTTTTGCTTCATTTCCAAGAGCCGTTTTCGCCGTAATGATGTTGCCGACAGCAATTGCAAGCATTGCGCCTAATATACCGCTTGTTGCATTAAATCCGTCATTAGCTCTTCCGAATGCTGCAAGCAGAATTATTCCTGCAACCATGATAACCGCAAGAAGAATGAAAAAATAAATTCTCTTCTTTATTGTAATTCTGAAATTCTCCATAATTTTTCTCCTTATAAGTTCTCTTCGCCCTCAAATATAAACAGCTCCTCAATAGTAACTCCGAAGAACTGCGCCGCCTTGTGAGCAAGCGTAAGGGACGCATTGTATTTTCCGTTTTCCAGCGATATGATAGTCTGCCGCGTGACGCTGAGAGCGTCCGCAAGCTCCTGCTGCGTGACCTTTCGGGCTTTCCGCAGCTCCTGAATTTTATTTTTCATTCCCTATCTCCTTATCCTTTTCACTATAAACTGCAAAGAACGCAATTGCAACACTGTATGCTACCCACGGCAATGCTCCGAACAAAAAATCCTTTACTCCCTCAAACATAAAATTACCCCCTTTAATGTAAAGTGTACTTTACTTTCTTTTGTGATTATAGTATAGCACGCTTTACATTTTTTGTCAAGTCAGCTTTACATATTTTTATATTTTAACATAAAAAGAACTCCCCGACATCACATCGGGGAGCCTTTTATTATATCAATGATAATATCTTCATTGTTTTTCAGCGCCGCAGCACTGATCCATAATCTGTTTAAGCCTTGATTTTTTCAGCTTTTCTTGACTGTGCATAAGACTTGAAAAGGAAATATGCTATCCAATCATAAACAAAGACTACAACCAGACCTACTCCTGCATAAAGGACGAACCATGTGCCTGCCCAAAGCATAATAAGAGCAGCAACTGCAAAGAGTCCTAAAGCTAAAGCGCTTACGGCAAAACGTTTGCCAAGATGAGTATAGCTGTTATCAGCGACGAGATCATTCCAGAAACCTGCTGCCTTAACGGTGCAGCCAACAACAGCATTGCTGAGAATAAGGATCATATCACAATGTTTTGCATTCAACAGAACAATTGAAATGATAAAGATAATATCCAGAATTGTAGCTAATAAAGCTTCTTTCATAATTTTTTTATTCATACGCTCACTCCCTAAAATAAATCATCTCCATAATGTTCCGATATGATGCAAGCATCATCCCCTACACGAAACATCACACAAAAAATATTATTTTCACCTCCGTATTACATATTTTTGTCCATCTCTCTTGAATGTTTTTGCGAAAAGTACAACTAAAATCAAACATAAAAACTATGAATGAAGAAAGCTGTTATAACAATTATACACTATAAATATGAACATTTAAAGGCTTTTTTGTTACTTCGATAGTGACATTTGTCACTAAATTACTGAAATCCATGCTATTGAAACACTTTTTCAGTAAATCAAGTATGATTTTCCTGTTTTGCTTTTCTGTTGCGCACCCACTTAACTATATAGAGTATCTGCCAAAAGATGCAGAACGGTAAAACAGGTATAACACAGAATACAAATCCCATTATAACAAATGCGCTGTAAAAGCCTTCCCAGCCGTATGATGTTGTGAAGAATGTAAATCCGAACTTGCTGCAATAAAGGCTGTATGATAATAATAAAATGTATGGTATATATGAAACTATGAATGATATTGTATATTTTCTGGAGATAGGCTGCAAACCTGTGACTTTACGCTTTTTGATATGGTGTGAAACTGCGAGAGCCATAAGTCCGAATATGGCAATAACGAGGATAACTCCAAATGAAGAAGTATAGCCGAGTCCGAGGTAATCCCACAGTGGTGCATGGAGTCTGTCCTCTGCCGCAATATGGACACAATGAGCAAGATATACGCCAATACCGCCAAAGCATACCCACTTGAAAGTCTGACCATTTTTTGTCATAAGATCATCTCCTTTAGAAAAAAGCGATTACATTTTACTGTAATTCAATGTTTTATCTGATACACTGAGATCATAAACGTTATAAGAGAAATCCCCAGCATAGAGGGAATAACATATTTCGCTCTATCGCTCATCTTGACATTGAACTTGTGCAGCAGTCCGTATACAAACTTGCAGATAAAATAGAGCTGTATGATAAAAATAAGAACAACAGATACTGCCAGCAGCGGGGACTTCATTAAAAATACTAAAATTAAAAGCGGCGAAGCTGCCATTGCTCCAATAATAATATCATAATCATCAGCCTGAAACCAATTAAGATACACAACACAAGGTATGAGTGAAAGAATAAACACGATCAAAAGCCATATCGGGAACTTTTTCATAAGCTCTCCCCCTTTCCTTTTCTGATATTATAATACCATAGAAAATGAGCTTTGATAAGATGTCATTCGTCACTTTCTCAGTGACATTCGTCACTAAAAAGTGGTTAGTTGTTAGTTTGTAGGGGACGGTGACTCCCTGCAATGGGATAACGAAAAGGCCCTGAAACAAAGCATCAGGGCTAAATAATTATGATTCACTAAATAACTTGCTGAATATATGAACGGGATTCCAAAGGGACTGTGTTCCTTTGGTGGAGTCCAGAGGCAAAGCCTTTGGTCGCTGTTCCCAGCTTTTAGAGAACAGCGAAATAATACGAAGGCGCACCGCAAGGGGTGAATCAAAAAACAGTCCAGTGGACTGTTTTTGAAGAGGGTGACTCCCTGCTGTGCAGGGAGATGTCCGTAGGACAGAGGGTGCCGGGCCCGATTAGGGTCGCCCTGCAAGAGAGGGCGTCCCTTAATAAAGAGTCGAGTTACCCCTACAATTGGCTAATGTTCAAAACGAACAAGCCCCGAAGCATTTAAGTGCCTCGGGGCTGAACTATATCAGTATTATCTTTAATGTTATCCGCTTTTTATCTGTTATAAAGTCTGTTGAGTTTGCGTATCTTTTTCGCAAGCTCAGGTGTGAAATCCGACTTGCTTGTGCGGAACTGCCAGTTGCCGCCAAGAGTAGATGGAGTATTCATTCTTCCCTCTTTAGGGCTGTCGAGGAAATCCTGTATCTGTGCAGCAGCGACCTCCGCAACACTTCCCCATGCAGCGCGTATAACTGCCGCAGGTATCTCCTTTTTCTTCTTGACGCAGAGATACTGCTTAGCAAATTTCAGTGACTTCTTGTCAAGAGTATCCACCCAGCCGATGAGAGTCTCGTTATCGTGAGTACCAGTATACGCGAAATAATTTGTACTGCTGTAATTATGGGGCAGATACTCATTATCACCGCCGCTGAAGCCGAACTGCAATACTTTCATTCCGGGATAGCCGCATTTATCCAGCATCTCTCTGACCTCGGGAGTAATAAATCCCAGGTCCTCAGCTATGATATTAAGCCTGCCCAGCTTTTCCTCAGCAAGTCTGAAAAGCTCATAATTCGGACCTTTTTTCCACTCGCCCACAGTCGCGTCCTCGTTGCCGAATGGTATGCTGTAATAGCTTTCAAATCCGCGGAAATGGTCTATCCTTACGATGTCGTAAAGCTCGGAAGCCGCCTTTATGCGGTCTATCCACCACTCAAAACCTGTCTTTTTGTGGTAGTCCCAGTTATACAGCGGATTTCCCCACAGCTGTCCAAGCGGCGAGAAATCATCGGGCGGACAGCCTGCAACAGCTACAGGACGGCGCTTTCTGTCAAACTGGAAAAGCTTAGGTGTCGCCCACGCCTCAACACTGTCCAGAGCGCAGTATATAGGGATATCTCCGATTATCTCGATACCGTTGGTATTTGCATATTTTTTCAGCTCGCTCCACTGTCGGTTGAACTCATACTGTATGAACTTATAGAAAGCGATATCCTTTTTCAGTTCCTTTTTTGCAGCTGCAACAGCCTTTGACTTATGCATGGAGATATCGCTGTCCCACTCATACCACGGCTTGCCGTCATAGCGGAATTTCAAAGCCATGAACAGTGCATATTCATCGAGCCACTTCTTGTTGGCATCGCAGAACTCCTTATATCCCTGTGCTTTTGCAGGCTTGAACCTGTTGAACGCTATTCTAAGCACATCATAGCAATGGTCGTACAAAAGGCTGTAATCCACCTTTTCAGGGTCACTTCCCCACTCAAAGGAAGCAAACTCGTGATGCTCAAGAAGTCCGTCACCCTCAAGCACTTCAAAGTCTATGAAGTACGGATTGCCTGCCTTTACCGAAAAAGACTGGTACGGCGAGTCGCCGTAGCTTGTTGGCGAAAGGGGAA
>CAMYYQ010000082.1 GCA_947303535.1 uncultured Ruminococcus sp. | reverse complement strand
ATAGCTTCAAAAATCAAGGAAAGCGGCATAACGCCAATGCTTCATCTGCCCTGCATAAATTTCACTAAAAGCGAGATAGATGCTGCATTATCTGAGGCAAAAGAACGCGGCATCGAGAATATACTTGCTCTCAGAGGCGATATAAACCCTGAGATACCGCCTGTAAATGATTTCAGCTATGCAAGCGACCTTATAACTTACATAAAGTCTAAAGGCGGAGAACCTTGTTGAGGATATTATCAATCTGAAGAAAAAGGTGGAAGCAGGCGCAGACCACCTTATAACACAGCTTTTCTTTGACAACGACAATTTCTACGAATTCCGCGAAAAGGCTGCTATCGCAGGCATAAATATCCCTATTGAGGCAGGAATAATGCCTGTTGTAAATAAAAAGCAGATCGAGCGTATGGTAACTACCTGCGGAGCAAGTCTGCCGAGCAAATTCGTGCGTATAATGACGAAGTACGAACACAATCCCGAAGCTCTGCGAGATGCAGGCATAGCCTATGCGGTAAATCAGATAGTTGATCTTGTGGCAAGCGGAGTTGACGGAATACACCTTTATACAATGAACAATCCCTATGTTGCCCGTAAGATAAGCGAAGCCGTTTCGGGCATCATAAAAACATGATCGAGCTTGACCCCATATCCATATCGGAAGCCGCACGGTATATGGGCATCAAGGGTACTCCTTCGGATACCATATCTGATATGCTTGAACGCTGTGAAAGGCTTGTACGTCAGCGTGTAAGACCTAATTACGTGTATCTTGAGACCTCTGTCGATAACACTGACGACGGAGTGATACTCGGAGCAATGTCAGAACCGCTTACGGGTGAGGATATAAAAAGACATCTTAGCGGATGTACCCGTGCAATAATGCTTGCGGCAACTCTTTCTCAGGAAGCGGATAAGCTTATCCGACAGGCTGCTGTTACAGATATGGCGGAGTCACTTGCCATAGACTGCCTATGCAGTGCGGCTGTTGAACAGGTTTGTGACCGCGCTGAGCAGGAGATATTTTCAAAACACGAATACCCATACAGAACATGGCGTTTCAGTCCCGGATACGGCGACCTTCCTATCTCATTACAGAGAAGTTTTCTTATCGCCCTTAACGCTCAGAGAAGGATAGGTCTTACAGTGACTGAAAGCTCCCTGCTTATCCCGTCAAAATCCGTTACAGCTATAATAGGCATATCCGAAACAAAGATAGAACGCGGCAAGCGCGGATGTGCGGTCTGTAATATGCGCGAAAGCTGTGCTTTCAGAGCAGCCGGGAACACCTGTGGCAGATAATTATGTGCATATAGCCGAAATATATCACAGTATAATTAAACAATATGTGAACAATTCACTATAAAAGTGTTAAAAGTCTATGAAATTTTTATATTGACATAAACCAAGACAAAGTGATATAATTAGGTAAGGTGAAAGAGTATAATTTATCGGGTAATAACAGGGCGATATTAAAAGGAGTTTGAGGATGAAAAGAGTAAGATATTTCATTTCAGCATTGCTTATAGCTGCAATGTCGATGTCTTTACTTGCTTGCAGCAGCAAGAAAGACGAAAAGTCGACGGGCAATGCAAAGGAGCTGGACTCTGATCTGAGAAACGAAATACGTCAGAATGCGGAAAAATCTGAGCTTCTTACAGGCGATAAGCTTGAAAACGGAGAAATAAAGTGGCTCTCTGACTGGGACATCAACCCTGATGGTACGGGAAAGAATGTTCCCATAGACCTTGCGGTATTTCAGGAGAGATACGGCGGAAGTGTCAAATTCTACAGCTGTACCTATGAGGACAGATATGAGAAGCTGACAGAGTATATGAGTTCAGGTGAGGGCATAGATTTCTTCTATGGAGGTAATCTGGACGCTTTCCCAAGAGGTGCGATAAAGAATATGTTCGTACCCGCAGACGATTATATCGACTTTGATTCTCCTCTCTGGGAGGACGTTAAGGACATCAACGACCAGTTCCTCTGGAACGGAAAACATTATATGGCAGGAGTTCAGGCTACGGGAGATACTGTAGCTGTAGTGTATAACAAAAAGACCGTGGCAGAAGCAGGTCTGGAGGATCCCGCTGATCTGTACGCAAGAGGCGAGTGGACATGGGATACCTTCCAGGATATGCTTGAGAAGTTTGTAGATACCGACAATCAGAAATACGGCATAGACGGTTGGTGGTTTGAGTTTGGTCTTATGAATACCATCGGCGTACCGCCTGTAGGTCTTGAGGACGGAAAGCTTGTGAACAATCTCAGCGATCCGAGTATGGAGCGCGTCCAGAACTGGTTATTCGATCTGTACCAGAAGAACTGCATTGCTATAGGTGTCGGAGATTTCGGCTGGGATACCAAGCCTGCATACGTTGGCGAAGGAAAAACCTTGTTTTATCCTATAGGTCTGTACGATTTCTACATGGAAAAGGACAAATGGACTGCAAAATACGGCGAAGACGTATTCTTTGTGCCAATGCCAAAGGATCCCGAAGCAGATGAATACTATGTGCCTACGGGACTGGAATCGTATATGTTTGTAAGCGGCGGTTCTAACCCTGAGGGTGTCGCCAGATACCTTGACTGCAAGAGATTTGCTCATCTTGATCCGAGAACGAAAGAGATAGCAGACCAGCAGTTCAAAGATGACTACGGCTGGACTCAGGAAATGCTTGATATGAAAGACAGTATGCAGCAGCTTGCTGAGGATAACCCCACTATAGATATCTCAAGGGGCGTTTCTCAGGACTGCGGAAATCTTCTTAATGATTCGCTGAGGCTTACCGCAAGAGGTACACCGTGGAACGAGACATACGAGTCTATTAATGCTACAGTTGACAAGTATCTTGAAAAAATCAATTCTGATCCCGATTCGGCAGATGTAGACTGAGCCGTATACGGGGAGAATAGAGTTGCGGAAAGCTAAGTAATCGTAGAAAAATAGGAAAATAAGTTTGTTAGGAATATGATGTTTTAATTCAGAGGATAAATAAGAGTTATTTAAGTTGGAGAAAGGAGGCTATGATCATGGAGAAAGTACTGGTAACAGGCGGATGTGGATTAATAGGGCAGCACATTTGCTCAGGGCTCCTCAAGAAAGGCTTTGAGGTCATAGCTATTGACAGAGAGGAATCAGGTTATAACGAAGGGAAGCTTCACTATTCATCAGTAATATGTTCACCTACAGATAAGAATGCAATAGCTGAGGTGTTTGAAAAGAATAAAATCGACATTGTGATCTTTGCAGGCTGTACGGTAGATAACGACCTTGGTCCTATCGTATCAGACGAGCAGATGAACGAAAGTGCATCAGTGGATAAGTTTATCTATCGTTATGCATTTACAGAAGAAAGCGTAAAAAAGGTGATACTGTTAAGTACCGATCAGGTATATCAGTTCCCTAAGTCGCGTGAGCCTATACGTGAGGACAGCGATCTGAAGCCTGTCACGAATTATGCTGTAATGAAGTATAAATCCGAAAAGGCACTTGTCAGCGAGTTGTCTCACCATAAGGAGACTATATGCTGTATCATACGTTTTTCGCCTGTATATACGCTTAATTTTACGGATAATCTTATAGCCAAGATAACTGATCCAAAGGACGGTTCGTATTTCGTTTACGGACAGGGACAGTATGGATTTCAGATGTGCTGTATACACAATCTTGTTGATTTCATACTTTGCTATGCAAAGAATGCAGATAATATATCATATAGCGGAGTTTACAACGTAGGCGACAAGCTTCCTACTACAGCGGCTGATATAATCACATTCATGCGTGAAAAGCATCGTCTCGGCGCAGTAATGCAGAAACAGCCCGCAGGAACGTTTTCCAAGCTGAAAGGTATGTTCAGCACAAATAAGGACGAAAAGACAAATTATCGCTACCTTGACCTCTCAAAGGTAGAGAATAACAATCTGCTGGATAATACAAAGGCGAGAAAGTTTGTAAACTTCCGCTGGGATATCCATAATACGAAATAAAAAGGACGGAGCGATCCGTCCTTTTTTATTATTTTCGGGCGCGCATTGTGTGCCCTTATTTTTATTCTATTACTGTATAATTATCTGCTGCATTTTCCTTTGTAGCGTGTTCTGTAACGTTGAGCACCTTTACCTTTAACGGGCGTGTACCCATATTTATCTCTATTATATCGCCCACCTTTACATCGTAAGAAGCTCTTGCAGCCTTGCCGTTAACCACTATCTTCTCGGCGTCGCAGGCTTCATTGGCAACTGTGCGGCGTTTTATAAGCCTTGTAACTTTGAGGTATTTATCAAGTCTCATAATATCTCCTTTCGTATTGCATGGATAAATAAAAGGGGGACAGTAAACTGTCCCTCTTTGTAATTACTTGTTGATAGCTTCCTTAAGACCCTTGCCAGCCTTGAAAGCAGGTGCTTTGCATGGAGGGCAAACCATCTTAGCCTTTGTCTTAGGATTGATGCAAGTCTTTTCGCCTCTCTCACGAACCTCGAATGTACCGAAGCCTGTGAGGCAAACCTTGTTGCCGCTTTCGAGAGTCTCCTGAATAGCTGAAAGAGTAGCCTCAAGAGCTGCTGAAGCGTCCTTCTTTGTGCATTTAGCCTTTTCTGCTATAGAATTGATAAGCTCAGTCTTAGTCATTTTTCTGTTCCTCCGTTTTACAAATTATTGATTTGGCTTTGTCCCAATAGATGTCAAGCTCTTCAATAGGAAGATTTTTCATGTCAACGTTTTCTGCGGATAAAAGATCCTCTGTAACAGAAAAACGTTTAATGAACTTTTCAGTTGCAGCTTTCAGTGCAAGTTCTGCATCAACGCCTAAAAGACGTGCAGCATTTACACATGAAAACAGCAGATCGCCGATCTCCTCTTCGATATTAGCTTTGTCGCCGTTTATAACGGCAGCATCGAGTTCAGCTTTTTCGTTTGCGATACAAGCTATAGCGTCCTCGGCACAGCGGAAATCCATACCTGCGCGCATCGCCCTTTTGCCTACCTTCTGTGCTCTCATAAGAGCGGGAAGGGACTTTGCAACGCTTGTAAGAGTATCCGTGTATCTTTCCTGCCCCTTTGTTTCCATTTTTATAGCGTCCCAGTTTTTCAGCACCTGATCGGTGGTATTAGCTGTGACATCGCCAAAAACGTGGGGGTGGCGGATAATTAGCTTTTTGCAGATCTCATCGCATACATCATCAAAGGTAAACGAATTCGTTTCCTCTTCGATCCTGCAATGGAAAACGACCTGAAGCAGAACGTCGCCCAGCTCTTCGCGGAGAAGATCTGTGTCTTCGAGATCGATAGCCTCGATAACTTCACAGGTCTCTTCAATGAAGTCGCTTTTTATCGACTTGTGGGTCTGTTCTCTATCCCACGGACAGCCGCCCTCGCCTCTCAGAAGTCTTACAATATCGAGCAAATCGTTAATGGAATAATGCTCTTTCTGCTGATATTCAACCATAGGAAAACACTCCCTTAAAGACGGGCTATGTTATATAATACCCTAATTTTTGATAAATTGCAACCTTTTTTTTACAATTTTGTTAATTCCGAAGAAAATAATGCTTTTAATAGCCGCGCTTTGTATATTTTTGCTATATAATTACAAGAAGTTATATTTTCTTGGGCATTAAAACATAGCCAAATGTTATTATCTATCTACAAAACCAACCTTGTGGAAAGCCTTTGAGACTATCCTTCCGGAGTATCTGAGTGCCTTTTGCGCACCTTCTGTATAGCACTGTTTCAGGAAAGCCTTGTCGCTGCTGAGCTTAGCGAACTCGGTGCGGACAGGTTCGAGGTGATCTGCAACAGCTTCGCCCACAGCAAGTTTGAAGTCGCCGTAGCCCTTGCCTGCAAATTCAGACTCGATAGCCTTGAAGTCCTTTCCTGTAACGCATGAATAAATTGTCATAAGATTGTTTATGCCGTCCTTGCCCTCGCGGTAGCATACCTCTGCTTCGCTGTCTGTAACAGCTCTCTTGAACTTACGGATAATAGTATCCTTGTCGTCGAGGATAAGTATGCAGGCATTGGGATTATCGTCGGATTTGGACATCTTCTTTGTAGGCTCCTGGAGAGACATGATCTTTGCGCCTACTTCGGGGATATATGGCTCAGGAAGAGTGAAGAAGTC
>CAMYYQ010000081.1 GCA_947303535.1 uncultured Ruminococcus sp. | reverse complement strand
CGTGTACAACGGACGTGAAGAGACTCCTATCACACGCATGGCGATAACCGCTCTTATTCGTGAGGGACTCTACAAGGCTCGCCGTTATGTTCACGATATGGACAGCTATTACTCCGACAGCGAGAACTACGATCCGCCCGAATATGATATCAAGTGCGAGGCTCTCATGCCGCTGCTGGAACGCAAGATAAAAGCTTTCTTCCACTGTCACCGCGCAGACGATATCTGCACGGCTATGCGCATAGCTTCGGAATTTGCCATTGATCCCGTTATCATACACGGCACTGAGGGTCACAAGATCGCAGACATCATCGCAGAGGAAAAAGTCCCTGTGATATGCGGTCCTCTCATGTGCGACCGCTGCAAGCCCGAAATGCGCGGACTTGAACTGAAAAATGCTGCTGTGCTCCACGAAAACGGAGTAAAGATAGCTATATGCACAGACCATACAGTTACACCTATACAGTACCTGCCCCTTTCGGCTCAGACTGCTGTAAAGGGCGGTCTCAGCTTCGATGAGGCTGTAAAGACCATTACCCTGTATCCTGCTGAGATACTTGGCATAGACGATATCACAGGCTCCCTCAGAGAGGGTAAGGACGCTGACTTGCAGCTCTACCGCAAGGGCGATAATCCCCTCGACCTTATGTGCGAACCCGTTCTCGTAATGGTAAGCGGCGATATATGCCGCAGGGAGGTATAAAATGAAAAGGCAGATCTCTGCTATAGCTGCCGCTGCGGTTATTGTCAGTGCAGCATTTTCGGCTGCTCCTGTATGCGCCGAAAATATATATGAGGGCTTCAAGCTCAGCTATACCATAAGCAATAAGGAGGTCAGCATCACGGGCTGTACAGGAAATGATGTAATGCTCCAGATCCCCTCCGAGATCGAAGGCTGTCCCGTTACTTCAATTGCCGAAAATGCCTTTTCGGGAAATGAAAATATAACCGTATGCATGATATCCGACAGCGTAAAGACCATAGGCGCAAAGGCTTTCAGTGCCTGCCCTGAACTCACTACCATATCTCTCGGAAGCAGCGTTGCAAAAATAGGCGATTACGCCTTTACCGCCTGCCCGTCGCTACTGTATATAGATGTGAGCAAGAAAAATCCCACTTACAGCAACATAAACGGCTGTCTTTATGAAAACAGCGATACTCTGCTGCTTTATGCAGGAGACAAGGACGCTGAGATATACGAAAAGACTACCGCCATTCGCAAGGGAGCTTTCTTCGGCAAGACTGATATCACTTCCGTGACTCTGCCCAACACTGTAAAAACTATAGATGACCATGCCTTTTCGGGCTGTCTTTCACTGAAAAAAATAAATATCCCCGACTCTGTGACAAAGCTGGGAAAAGGCTGCTTTATGAGCTGCAACGCCATGCAAAGCGTCATATTCGGTAAGTCCGTGACAGAGATACCCGAAAACTGCTTCCATTCATGCACTTCACTGTGCGATGTGCTTCTTCCCGACAGCATAACAGCTATCGGCGATAACGCCTTCTACAGCTGCGCTGACATCAGCGGTATATATATACCTGCTTCCGTAAAAACTATCGGAAAAGATGCCATTGGAAAAAGATACGATACCCGTTCAAATGCCTCTGAGAATATCTCAGGATTTCGGATAAGAGGCGAAAAAGGCTCGGCTGCGGAAAAATATGCTTCCCAGCATGAAATATCCTTCCTTACGGGTAAGGATACCAGAGGAGATGTGAACGGCGACGGCAAGGTGGACTCTGTAGACGCTTCCGCTGTACTTTCCGAGTACGCTCTGCTTTCAGCAGGCAAAAAGGGAAAGCTTACCGAGGAACAGTCAAAGGCTGCGGACTGGAACAGCGACGGAAATATCGATTCCGTGGACGCATCTTCCATACTTGCGGAGTATGCAAGATTGCAGACACTTTAACACTTGGTTACTTTAATCTGACAAATTGCTTTTTTCGCCAAAACCCGACCATATTTGACCATAAATTTTTCACGTTCATAAACCGTCCAAACTCTTGACAGGAGCCGCGAAAAATAGTATCATTAAAGTTAATATCAATGCAAGGAGGAATTTTATTATGCTGACCGATATGAACAGCAAATTTCAGAAGGAAGGTCTTACCTTCGATGATGTGCTGCTGATACCCGCTGAATCAAATGTTACTCCCAACATGATCCAGATCGGTACACAGCTCACAAAAACCGTCCGTCTTAATACTCCTATAATGACCGCAGCTATGGACACAGTTACAGATTCACGTATGGCTATCGCTATCGCTCGTGAGGGTGGTATCGGTATTATCCACAAGAATATGTCCATCGAACAGCAGGCTGAAGAAGTTGACAAGGTAAAGAGAAGCGAAAACGGCGTTATCGTTAACCCGTTCTCACTTACCGAGGATCACATCGTTGCTGATGCTGACGAGCTCATGGGTAAATTCAAGATCTCAGGCGTTCCGATCGTTGACGGCAAGGGCAAGCTCGTTGGTATCATCACTAACAGAGATATGCGCTTCCTTACAGACTTTAACGCTAAGATCTCAGAGGTAATGACTAAGGACAACCTTATCACAGCTCCTGTAGGTACTACTCTGGAGCAGGCTCAGGAAATTCTCCGTGCACATAAGATCGAAAAGCTCCCGCTCGTTGATGAGGCAGGCTACCTCAAGGGACTTATCACTATAAAGGATATCGAAAAGTCAGTTCAGTATCCTAATTCCGCCCGTGACAGCAAGGGCAGACTTCTCTGCGGCGCTGCTATCGGCGTTACAGCTAATGTACTCGAAAGAGCTAAGGCTCTTATTGACGCTCAGGCTGACGTTCTCGTTCTTGACTCAGCTCACGGTCACAGTGCAAACATCATCAAGTGCCTTAAAATGGTCAAGGAAGCATTTCCTGAGATACCGGTTATCGCAGGTAATATCGCTACTGCCGAGGCTGCTGAGGCTCTTATCGCAGCAGGCGCAGACTGTCTCAAGGTCGGTATCGGCCCCGGTTCTATCTGTACTACACGTGTAGTTGCAGGTATCGGTGTTCCGCAGATCACTGCTGTTTATGATGTTGCCTGTGTAGCTCAGAAGTACGGTATCCCTGTTATTGCCGACGGCGGTATCAAGTACTCAGGCGATATCGTTAAGGCTCTGGCAGCAGGAGCTAACGTTGTAATGCTCGGCTCACTCCTTGCAGGCTGTGCAGAAGCTCCAGGTGAAACAGAGATATATCAGGGACGTCAGTTCAAGGTATACAGAGGTATGGGAAGCCTCGGTGCTATGGCTAACGGTTCTAAGGACAGATATTTCCAGGAAGGTGCTAAGAAGCTCGTTCCTGAGGGCGTTGAAGGTCGTGTACCTTTCAAGGGTCCTGTTGCTGATACTATCTTCCAGCTTGTCGGCGGTATCCGTTCGGGTATGGGATACTGCGGCTGCGTGGATATCCCGACACTCCACGAAAAGGCTAAGTTCATTCGTATCACAGGCGCAGGTCTTAAAGAGAGCCACCCACATGATATTTATATCACTAAGGAAGCTCCTAACTATTCAACTCAGATATGAGCAGCGTGACGCTGCAAAAAAGGCGGACATAAAGTCCGCCTTTTTTAGTGAGTAGAGAGTAGTTATTAGTGGGAGCTGATGAAAAAAGGACGGCATATGCCGTCCTTTGATTTTGTGTTATGATATTATATAAGGTACGCCGTCTATTGTATAGACTGCTACATCAACATATTTATTGCCTCGATGAAGCATCAATGAATAAGAACCATTGCCGCCCGGCTCGCTGTATGTACAGTTTACTTTAAGGAGCTTTTTATCAGTGACATTTGCATCGGGAGCTACCTTTGCAAGAACATTGTCATAGTCCTCATAAGCCGATTTGTCATTCTTCTCCTCGACAATATCCTCGATAAGTACATACGTAAACTCGAAATCCATTTCTGTATAGTTCTTGTACAGATCATATAAGCTGTCGAGAAGCTCCTGTGTAGAAGACACTTCAAGACTTTCAAGTCTGTACTTGAGGATAGGCGGATATACAGCATTTTCATGTCTCTTTACATCTTTTGATGGCAGCGAGTAGAAATAATCGACCACCTTTGCAGCTTCTTCGGCTGTCACATATCTCGGGTCATAGGAAACACCAATGGGTACATCTGAAGTCTCAGGTGTATCGTCATGCTGTGTTGCTCCGTATCCAAGCTCGTCAACATTTACATTGCCTTCGGGTGCATCTATAGCGACCATATTATGGTCGTCTTTTTCTTTTGCTTTCTTCTCTTCCTTGCTGCCGCATGATACAGCAGAAACCGAAATTGCCGCAGCTGCTATAAAAGCTGCCGCCCTTGTGATAAACTTATTCATTAAACGGTCGCCTCTTAACCAAATGTATAATATCTGCCGTCCTTTTCAGCAAAAACAATTTTATATCCGTTTACGATAACGTTTTCATTTCCGTTTGAATCTTCGCCCATAAGGTAGAAGGTCGCATCTATAAGGTAATCGCTCTCGCCCTTTACCTGCTCGTAGTATGACTTTCCGAAATGCTCGTCCATACCCTTAAAGTACTCAGCAAGACCGTCAACGCCCTCCTGCTCCTCAGGCTTTTCAACTCTGATACGTGTTATCTTATAATCACCCTGCATTACATTTGCAAGACTTGCACACTGCTTTGCGAATGAAGTCTTGAAATCATAGCTGTAATCCTTCTGGAGGTATATTCCCATTTCATCAATAAAGCTCGGGAATACGCAGCTTGTATACTTAGTATAATCAGCTGACGCAAATGAAAGGAAATACTGCTCAAGTGTGAGCATAAGATCCTTTGAAAAATCTTCATCATTGAAATAAAGCTTTACGCCGTTGCTGCTTACACGATAATTTCCTAAATTAGCCTCATCAGAATCCTCAGCAGGTGTTATTACCTCATCTCCGATAGTACCGAGCTTTGGAGCATCTGTTCCTACTTCAGCCTTCTGTACTGTCTCAAGGACTTTATTGTAATAAGCCTCTGCATCGAATTTTTCGCCTGAAAGCTCGCTGCCGCCTACTGAAGGAGCAGTTGCTTCAGGTACCTTGATCTCGTCTTTCTTTCCGCAGCCTGCAAAGCACTGGAGTGCTGCTGCAACAGCAAGAACTGCTGCTGTGAGTTTCTTAGTTTTCATGGTTTTCCTCCCAGTAATAATAATTTAGTATATGGTGAATTTTCCCATGGCACCTGCCCATTCGGCAGCTGCTGAATCCTCGGGCGCATATATCACCAAATTCGGAAGTTCATCCAATCCCCAGTTCTCATATTTAAGTTCACGGCTAAGCACTGTCATTATAGTGAGCGCGGTACAGCCTGCAAAAGCTCCGTCATGCACGCTCTGTACTCCCTCAGGGATAGTTATTTCCGCAATAGATGTACAGCCTGCAAAGGCTCCTCTGTCTATTGTGGTGAGTCCTGCGGGAAGATTTATCTCTTTCAGCGAAGTGCAGTCGATAAAAGCACCCTCTCCGATAGTCTGAACGCTTTCAGGAAGAGTTACCGAAGCAACATTCTCATTGGCTTCAAATGCAAAGAAGCCTATCTCCCTGACAGGAGTTCCCTCTATCTCGGCAGGTATCTCTACTGCCTGATCCTTGCCTTTATACTTAGTTATAATGACTCCGCCCTCGTATATCTCATAATCAAAGATATCCGATGAAACGATATTGCGGTCACGTACTGTAGCAAGCTCCTCATATGAGCCTGCTTCTGTTGTCTCTTCGGCAGAGGTCACGGAAGTCTTTTCTTTCTCTGAGGGCTTATCAATGTTGCCCTTGACTTTATTTCCGCAGCCTGCCAAAATTACAAATACAGCCGCAGTCAGCGATGCCAAAACAAACTTTTTCATATTATAACTCCATAATCTGCAAATTATATGGTTTATATGTGTTGATTCTGTGAAAAAATCAAGCTTTTTTACTTCTGTCCTTAGCTCTCTGTGTATTGCTGAGAACTCTCTTTCTTATTCTGAGAGACTCAGGAGTTACTTCAAGAAGCTCATCCGTATCGATAAAGTCCATGCACTGCTCGAGCGACATGATCCTCGGCGGTGTCAGATGCAGGGCTTCATCAGAACCTGATGCACGTGTATTGGTCAGCTTTTTCGTCTTGCAGACGTTGATCTCGACA
>CAMYYQ010000080.1 GCA_947303535.1 uncultured Ruminococcus sp. | reverse complement strand
TTCTGCCCTTAGGTCCCATTGTTATTCTTACTGTATCAGCAAGCTTGTCGATACCAGCCTGAAGTGCTTTTCTTGCGTCTTCGCCGTACTTTATATCCTTAGCCATAGTTATCTACTCCTTAAAACTTAATCTTTATTGAGCTATCAGCCTTTCGCCGTTAGCCCTTAGCCTGTGGTGTCCATTCGGGACATATTCAAATATTATCACGTCAGCGATACCAATAGCTAACAGCTAATGGCTCATGACTAACGGCTTTATTTTACTGTTGCGAGGATATCTTCCATCTTTACGATGATATACTCTTCACCCTCGAGCTTTACATTAGTTCCTGAATATTTAGAAATGAGGACCTTGTCGCCCTTCTTAACTTCCATTTTAACGTCAGAAGTGCCGGGACCTACCTCAACGACCTCAGCTACCTCAGGCTTTTCCTTTGCTGAACCTGAAAGAATGATGCCACTCTTTGTGGTCTCCTCAGCCTCGACCATTTTTACGACAACTCTGTCCTGTAAAGGTTTGATAGTCATGATATATACCTCCTGATAATTAATTACGGATCAATGTTTAGCACTCTTTCTCTTTGAGTGCTAATTATATTTTACCACCTTTTTACAATAAATCAAGCCTTTTCTGCAAGCTTTCACAATTTTTGTCACTGTACACAAATCACGCTTTATAAAGTGAATTTTTATGTGCTTTCGGCTGGCTTTTTATTGCTTTTTTCGCTCATTTCACACATAAGCATCACTGTCATCAGCACCAGCAATACAGACGATATCGGTGATCTGCTGTCAGAACTCCTTACCGCTGCAGCCGACACCTCAACTGTTTCGTATTCCATGAAATAAGGAAGTATCAGCCTGCATATCCAAAAACTCATAAAAGCTGCGGCAATACGCATCAATATCAATGGTCTCAGCGATATCCTGCCTGCCGTTATTGCCGAGAGCTGAAACATAACACATACTCCGCCAAAGGATACCAGCGCACTTATGTAAGGAAGCAGAAGCCAGTCGCCGCATGGTTGGGCTCAAAAATTAGTTATATCAAGCAATGCGGCGAATAATGCCTCGCCGCTTCTGCGGTCGAGGCAGGTGAGCTTCGCAAGAAGCTCACCGACTGCTGCTGCCGCCCCGATGCGTATAAGAAGTGAATTCACTACCGAAAATGCCATTATCATAATGCATATATCACCCATTGCTCTGCCGCTGCGGACAACCGAGTCAGTAAGCATTTCCGGTGAAAGGCTGAATTTTCTCGATTTACTGCTCTCGCCGCAGCTTTTTCTGAGAAAAAAGGACATTATCAGTGTAAGAATAAGATTAGCGGATATATTTGATATGAGTATTGCCTTCCCTGCACTATCGGAGCTGTAGAGCTGATGTGATATGCAGCCGAATGTAAACGCAGGACCTGCTCCGAAGCAAAGTCCTGCAAGCAGTTCAGTCCGTTTTTTTGACAGTCTCCCTGCATCATACTCCTCACATAGCATCTTTATCCCAACAGGATAGCCTGCAAACATTCCGAAAGTAAATATGGGAAAAATACTCCTATCCATGCCGAATAATATTCGGCTTATGCGTCCGCACCATTTCGGCATAACTGTCAGAGCTCCGCTCCTGACTATAAGTGAAGAAACTATCATCATTGCGAAAAGTGACGGTATCACTATGTTTATGCAGCGCATAACACTGTCGCAGACTGCTCCTGCGACTGCCGCAGTATCCAATGTGCAGAACATGACAGCCGCAGCAAGTATCGCAAGTTTCATCATTTTTACAGCTTTTTCTGCAAATATCTTCATAATCATCACCCTTTTAATCATATTATTGGAAGTGAAAAAATATACAGGAGTGAAGCTTATGTTTGAATGGCTTGCGGCACTTACCCGTGAGACACTCTATTTAAACTCAGGGATACACATTTCCGACAACAAGGAGCTTATAATAGATAACTGCCGCAGGATACAGGAGTGAAGCTTATGTTTGAATGGCTTGCGGCACTTACCCGTGAGACACTTTACCTTGATTCGGGGATACACATTTCGGGAAATAATGAACTGATAATAGATAACTGCCGTAGAATAGAGGAATATAACGAGGTCTATATGCGGCTGGTCTCAGGAGAACTATATATAAGTATACACGGGAATGACCTGAGAGCCTATGACTTCCGTACAGGCGGACTTGTCATACGCGGATATATCGAAAAGATAGAATTTACAGAAAGGAACAAGCATAATGAGTCTGAAAATAAGAGGATATCTGAGGATAAACGCACAGGGGAAAAAGCTTTATAAATTCATCAATCTCATGCACGAAAACCGTATCGAATCCAGAGGACAGTACTGCCGCGGAGACATATTGCGCTGTGATGTATTCAGAAAAGATATAAAAAGAATAAGCCAACTCGCTGAAGAATGTAATATTGAGCTGAAAACCTCCGAATATGACAGTCTTTACGCAAGACTTATCCGCTATCGCAAACGGATAGGTCTGTTTATGGGGCTTATACTTGCAGCCGTGTCGGTGCTTTATTTCTCTCAGACTATCGTCACTATCGAATTGGAAGGAAATACTTCAATAAGTGATGAAATAATACTCTCAGCACTTGCAGAGCTTGATGTAAAAGAAGGTACTCCCCTTTACCGACTTGACCTGCGTGAATGTCAGAACAAACTCAAAACAATGGTCGAGGGCATCGCTTGGGCAGGTATAAGACACACAGGCAGCCGTATCGTTGTACAGATACGCGAAGCCGAACCCAAGCCCGATATGTCCCTCGAACGTGTTCCCTGCAATATCGTTGCAAGCCGCGATGCAGTTATATCTTCGGTACTCGTTCAGAGCGGCGAACTGAAACACATAGTCGGGGACTATGTTCCGAAAGGTACTCTGCTCATAAGCGGAGTTTCCGACGGTCAGAACGGCAAGACCTTCATTTATCACGCTATGGGCGATATCCGCGGAACTTACGAGGAAAACGTCAGCTTCTCCGCTCCTTTCAATTCACAGGTGCTTACCCCTACAGACAAAAGAAAAAAACTCCGCAGGCTCAGACTTTTCAACCTTGATATCCCCCTATCTTTCGGGCACAATAACTACGAACACAGCGATACATCGACATCTCAAAAACGCCTTAAACTCTTCGGGAAAGAGCTGCCAATAGGCATCGACAAAACCGAAATCGCCGAGCTTTCACCTGCTGAAAACACATTCACCGAGGAAGACCTCTCACAGCGGCTAATGGAAAGAGTCTATCTTTACGAAAACAACTTCCTTGACGGTGATACACGTATTATCTCACGTACTATCGATACCTCAAAAACTAAAGACACTCTGACACTTAACGTAAAATACACCCTCGAAAGCAGTATCGCTCTGCAAAAGGATATTTTCATAAAGTAAAAGTCGTCAATTTTTACAAAAAAATATTGACAAAGCTCTCTTTTCAATGTAAAATAGTAAGCAGGGGATCAATTTTCGCCTTGAAAGGAGAGACTTTCCATGATATCAATTAAAAGCGATGACTTTAGTGAAAATTATGAGCTTTTCGTAAAATTGTGTTCTATCACTTCGGAACCTATGAAACTCGTAAACGATAAGTGTCAGGATATGATAGTCATGACTGCTGAAGCTTTTGAGCGCAGAAATAAAATGCTCGATCTCCGTGAAAAACTCCTCGGCATCGACACGGATAAGTGTCTTAGTTCTAAAAATACCGACTTTCAACAGCTGGGACAATATATTAACGAACTGGAAAAAAACGGGGAATAAATTGGTAATAATGTGTTCACACATAAGCCCGATAAATGAAAATCAGATGAAATCGTCTGACTTTTTCTTGACAACCACAAGCTTTTACAATATAATAATCTTGTGGTACAAGGGGTGTACCTAAAACACATTGTTACATGAAACAGGAGGATTATAAAAATGGGTGTATTCAGAAGATTAAGCGACCTTCTCAAGGCTAACGTAAACGATCTTATCGACAGAGCAGAAGATCCTGAGAAGATGGTCAAGCAGATCATCATTGATATGCAGACAGAGCTTACAAAGGCTACTCAGAACTACGGCAAGGCTAAGGCAAGCGAACGCCTCGCTGAAAAGAAGTACCTTGATGCTCAGAAGATATCAGCTGACTGGGAAGCTAAGGCTAAGGCTGCTCTCGCTAAGGGAGATCAGGATCTTGCTAAGCAGGCTCTCGCAAGAAAGGTCAAGGCTGACGAGGACGTTGCAAACTATAAGGAAATGTATGATTCCATCTCTTCACAGACAGACGCTATCGGCGATCAGGTAGAGGTGCTCAAGGCTAAGCTTGAAGAGGCTAAGAGCCGTCAGGCAATGCTCATCGCTCGCTCACAGATGGCTGATACTCAGAAGAGCCTTGCTAAGGCAGCAGGTACTTTCGATCCTAACTCCTCTTTTGAGAAGTTCCAGAGAATGGAAGACAAGGTCGTACGCAAGGAAGCTGAGGCTGCTGCTTTCACTGAGATCGCAGGCGACGCACTCGGCGGTGGATCAGGTGACGAGCTGAAGGATACTTTCAATCAGCTTGCTTCAGATGCAAAGGTAGATGCTGAGCTCCAGAGACTCATGGCTGAGATGAACGGCGGCGCAGCTTCAAACGACGCTGACTGATAAAAAACTAAAAGCAAAGGAAACTTATTTTATGAGCCGCAAAAAAGAAAATGTATATTCCGCAAAAAAAATGTTAAGGGATTCAATGCCCATACTTTGTGCACTATTCGTTGGAATGGTTTCAGTAGCATATATTCTTTTCCGCAGCTGGAGCAACAAGCTCTACTATGAGAAGTGGAAAGAATATGAGGATTGCGGTATCTAAAGAAGTCAAAGCTCCGAAGCACTATGCTTCGGAGCTTTCTAATGCATAATTCATAATGCGTAATTCATAATTGAGGTGTCCGCTTACGCGGACATATTTTGCGGACGACCAATGGTCGTCCCTACAATTTTTGACAGGCAGATAAAAAGCTCCCCGAATTATCGGAGAGCTTTTTGAATTTGTTATTACTTTGTAGGATCAAGACTTGTTATCTTATTGAGCAGGAACTCCTGTATGCGGAGCGCGTCATTTGATGTAATGCCCTTGCTTGAAGCATCAACATCTGCATTTGCAGAACCCTGTTCTGTAAGATGATGGTCGTCTGTACCCTTGAGTCCGTACTTGTTCGGATTTGCAAGGCTCTGCATGATGAGAACTATATCAGACATATCAACTTCGCCGTCGCAGTTAGCGTCACCGTACTTAGTTGCCTTAGGAAGATTTGAAGCAGCATCTGTGGTTGTCGGAGTTGATGCCATTACGCTGGTTGTTGTATAGACAGAAGTAACAGTAGAAGTAGTAGTTGATGTTGTTGATGTAACTGTATTACTTGTTGTAGTTGTAGTGGTTGTTGTCTCCTTTGGCTTTGTAGTAGTTGATGTAGTTACCTTTGGAGTATCACTGCCTGTGCTGCCAAGACCGTCAGCCTTTGTTCCGTCAGGCTCTTCACCATAGTAAAGCTTGCCGTTTACGTATACAGGTACGTAAGGTGTCATAACACCTATAGTTGAACCGTCAGAACCCTTTGCTGTCTTGCCAAGTCCCTGAGCTGAGAAGTCGTTGGAAGAATCCCAGCCGCTGCCGTAATCAGGCATTACAAGTGCAAGGAGTATCTCGCACTGCTGCTGTCCTTCGGAAATAGGAAGAACTACTCTTCCGTCAGGGAGATTAACTTCGATATAGTAGATATTGCCGCTGTACTGGATAGGCTTAGATATCTCAGCTGTCTTATAGCCCTTTGCGGAGTACATAGCTGACTGGTCACGGTCGCAGCGGATAACGAGATCCTCAGGCTTCTTGCCCTGTGCGATGATTTCGCTGAGATCCATGTAGTATCTGAATGAGATATTGTCCTGTACTCTTGCAGGCCATGCAGAGTGGTTAGTTACCTTGAAGCTGATAGTCTGTCCGCTCGAATCGCCGCCCTTTGAAAGCACCTCAACGTAGAACTCGGGACTGTCGTGAACTTCCTTTGCAGGGAAGCTTGGATCCTTTGTACCGCCGTACTTGTCAATCAGCTTGCAGAGCATTGCAGTGAAGCCTGCGTTATAGTCTGTAGCCACCTCGTTGTTGATGAAGTCCTGACGGTCATCCTCGTAACCGCCGCTCTGAGTTGGACCGCCGACCAGTGCACCGTAAAGGATATG
>CAMYYQ010000079.1 GCA_947303535.1 uncultured Ruminococcus sp. | reverse complement strand
AACCGTTGAAAACGGCAGAACGATTTATATGGCAGCGACCCTTGCACTTACCGATGAAGATGCCTATAATTCTTTCTATACCCCTCAGAGTTCATGGGTAGCATATGAAGCAACTGCTGACGGTCATGTAATAAACACAACGACTGAGTACAAGGGCGTATCAAGCACATATTCACAGAGAGTAGGCAATATGAACTCTCCTCTTGCTGCTGAAGGAAATTACAGATTTACCGTAGTTGCACGAGTTGACGGTCACAAGCACTCAACAGGAAGTGACTGGAAAAATCCGTCTCACATTACACACGTATTCAGAACATGGGACTACTCAGACAAAAGATATGCGACATTCGTAAAGAAGATGTGCGCTGAACTCGACATGAAAGTCGGCGATCAGAAGGGCGATAATTTCCAGGTCAAAATGCCGTATACAAAGCGTGAGGACGGCGGAACACTGCCGCTGGTACGCTGGCTGATATGTTATCGTCTCGATGACCCTTCACAGGTAGAGGTCTGGGCAGGTGACGGATACAAATGTGAAAATGGTCCTGCATACCGTGTTTATCCAAATCCTGCTAAGAATTACACGTGATTCTTGGGGATTTGACATAAGTGTAAAACCTAAAAGAACGCTTCCGAGAGATCGGAAGCGTTCGCCTTTTTATACATATGAGCAGGACTTGTCAAATCAGTGTTCAGCTCAAAAGCTTAGTATTATTTAAGACCAAGAAGCTTCTCCTGGATAGCCAGTGCATCACTGACGGTGAGACCGTCGCCGTTCATATCGGCATTATATTCGCCCATAACTGTAAGGTGATTTTCAGCTGTACCATCTAAACCATACTTATTTGGATTTGCAAGAGCCTGCATTACAAGCACAGCGTCAGACATATCCGTATATCCGTCACAGTTTGCATCACCGTCTGCCGGTCCGATCAATCCCATAAGAGGCGGAAACTCCTCTGTAGTCGTTGTTTCAATTGTTTCTTTCGTTGCTATTGTAGTACCGATCATACCTGTTGTCATTGTCGGTGAAGCAGTAGTTGTTATCTTAGCAGGTGCAGTCGTAGTACCTATCATTGACGGAACTGTTGTCGTTGTTTCCAGCTTTGCAACACTCGTGCCTATAAGTCCTGTAGTAGTTGTAGTAGTGGTGGTAGTAGATTTTCTTGCAGTTGTAGTGCCTATCATCGCAGGAACGTTAGTAGTTGTTGTTGTCACAGGAATGTCATCGTCGTCGATCTTCATCGCTACACCTGCTGTAGGAGCAAGCTCGTCAATGTAATCAGGATCAGTCGCCTGACCAGTCATTTTCCAAACTTCTTCCGAAGCAGCTGAACCTGCGTTCGCAGAAAGACTCACAGTAACAGTTGCTAAAAGTGATGCTATCTCTTTTGTAAATTTCCTCATTGTTTATTCCCTCCGTTTTCTTTAGATAATATTTCAAGCGCAGTAAGTATCTGCACCTGTTCCTCCATACAAGCGGCTTCCGAGATATCCCTTACAGTGCCTGTTGTAGCCATTTTTCTGCACGCGCAGGAGTTGCGGCAGTACATAGCTATCTCGCAGCCTTTACATCTTTCTGAAAGTATTGAATAATCAGGGTGGGCTTTTCTTGCCTTTTCAGCCTCTATACCAACGAAAACATCGCCGCAGCGATATTCGGGTATATTCTGGAACTGAACACAGGGATAAAAGCTGCCGTCCCAGTTTATAAAGACCTTCTTTCTGCATATCTCGCAGGTACTTGGTTTGTGCTCCTTGATACTGTTCTTTTTTGCAACGAGCTCATACACGAAAAGACCCTTTATTTCGCCTATTTTTCGCCACTGCTCTCTCATAGTATCGCCGAAGCTGTCAAGATCATCGGGCATCAGGAAAGCGTCCATTGTTGCCGAGACTTTTTTCACACCAAGCTCTTTCAGATACATGATATTGTCATATAATTTTGGAAGCGTCTGCTCTGTATACACAAGCTGAACAAGCGTTTCAGGCTGATATTTCAGTAATATTTTCAGATTAGCATCAAGAACTGCTGTATCCACACCGCGTTCGGTACATTCTTTGCCGTCATGGGACATATTGATAACAACATTCTTTCTGTCCATGCACCACTTTATGAATTCTTCATCGAGCAGTGTACCATTGGTAGTGATAACGATCTGTTCAGCATCAATATTCTCACAATAGTATTTTACAGTTTCCTTATAAAGCAGCGGTTCGCCGCCAAAAAGGTAAACTGTCCCCGCATTCCCCTGCTTCTTTATGTACTCTGCGATCTTATCTCTCATTTCACCGCCGATACAGCCGTATTCCGTATTAAGATGCCTTTCATAACAATAACTGCACTTCAGATTGCATTTGTTGGTTATGCTGATAGTATAGTCCAAAATATCACCTTGCTTCCGTTTATAGACTCATAGCTCTCATTAAGATAATTACGGTAAATAATACGTATTTTTTACTGTTCAATTATTAGACGGACGAGAATATAAAAACTCTCACACTTTTTTATAATTTTTTTCTCAGCTTCTATCATACAGGCTTACAAATTTCAAAGGCGCATCTGAAATCATCTTTCTTATCTCTTCCTCAACATCAAGGTGCATCAGATAAACATGAACTCCGCTGTCCGAAAGTCTTATGAACTCGGGCAGTATATCTTTCAGATACAGGTGAACTTCGCTTTTGTAATACGCTGCCTCTGTATACAGGAAAGAACCTCTTTTCAATAGTGGCTTGAAGGGTTCAAGAGTTCCCGTATCACCTGTATAGACTACGTTATTGCCGTGAATATTCAAATTATAACCAAAGCACTTCCCTGCCAGAGGTCTCACATGAGATGTGGGAACTGCTGTGACAAACCAAGTTTTATTCAGTTCATCGGCTGTAATGATATCGAACCACTCCTGCTCACAGCCCTCTATCCTCATAAGAAGCAGAAGAATATCTTCCTTTACCTCAGCTGACGGAGCAACTATAGTCACTTTTTTCTTCATATAGCTTGCAAACCACACATATTGCAGCATCGTTCCAACGCCGCCGCTGTGGTCGCCGTGAGTATGAGTAATGAGGATATAGATATTGTCGTACTGCTCCCAGTTCATTTTCTTGACCTTCTGGTACGAAGTCGCGGGACAGTCAATGAGAACAAGCTCGTTATCTTCAACAAAAAATGCCGAATTATGCTCATCTGCAAACGCCGAACCTCTGCCTAAAAACAGGAGCAGACGGTCGTTATCTATTTCAGTGAGCAGCTCAGAGATATGCTCCCCCACATTTTCAATAGTACTGTGACTTCCGTGAACTCTTACGACCTGCTCCGAAAGCTTTACGCAGTTTGAATAATTCTCGGGAAGTATAGTATCGCCGTCACTGCACAGAGTATATGCACGTTCATTCTTCTCTTGTACCGACATATCGCGATACTGCTCCACAAAATCGGCGGATATGCCCGAAGTCGCTATAAGCTCCAGCTCATGGGGATAATAGCATGGATTTGTGAGTATACATGGGCACTTGAACCTGCGGCTAAGCTTGTCCGCATACCAGCCGCCCAGACTCTGACCGACAAAGATAAAATCCTCAGAATCCACATATTCCGAAAGCTTTTCAAGGAGTTCTGCCGGAGAAGTCTCCATATATGCAAGCTGCGGAGAAATAATATCCTCCGCAGGGAACAACTCACACAGTGCCTTGTAATTTTTATTGTCAGCTTCACCCATAAAGCCGTGTAAATTAAGTATCTTCATATTTCTGCTCCTGTCCGTTCCGTATTCAAAAGAACTTTTCAGCGATGAACTGCGCTGAAAATAACGCTGCAACTCCAACTGTAACGCTCAGTACGGCATAAGCGGCTGCTGTAAAACACGAGCCCTTTTCAATGAGTCCGCCTGTTTCAAGGGCAAATGACGAGAACGTTGTAAATCCTCCGCAGATGCCGACTTTAAGAAACATTACAAGTTTCGGAGACTCCGAGAACTGCTTCAGCGCCAATGCAGCCACCAATCCTATGAGAAAACAGCCAATAACGTTTATAATAAAGGTTTTTATCGGGAAGCCGTCATTGCTACCTATGGGGAGCTTTCCTATAAAGAATCTGCAAACCGCTCCTATGGCACCTCCGACAGCAACTATCAAACAATCAGTCATTTATACACCTCATAAAATATGATAATAAATCGTATTTAAAACAGTCCGTCGCTGCACCTTAATTGGTAACGATACAGTTTTTACCATTATTTTTGCCGCTGTACAATCTGTTGTCTGCGAGCTTTATCCATTCGTTCGGATCCTGTCCCTTGTTTCGTGACGCTATGCCCACTGTTATGGTAACTTTTATTTCCTTCCCCTCATAATCAACAGGTGATGATTCCACCTTTTTCCTTAATTTATCAAACATTTCAACTGCCTCTGAATAGGGCGCATAGGATATAATAAGGAACTCTTCTCCTCCCCAGCGGGATATCTCGCAGTCCGAACACTCTTCGCTGATGTGCTCAGCAAGACTTTTAAGCACCTCATCACCTGCGTTATGACCATAGTTATCATTTATCTGCTTGAAGTCATCAATATCAGTCATAGCAAGGACGCATTGCTTGTCCTCGCCTGTGATAGCCTCCAGCCTGTCGAACATATAATGACGGTTGTACAGTCTTGTTAGCTGATCTACCTGAGCTGCCTGCTTCAGCTTATCCTCGGAGATTATGATTATCTTTATCAGATAATATGTAAAAGAAATAAGGAAGCAGAAAACTATAAACGCATTAAAGCTCCAGAATAACGTCTGGTGCCTGTGACTACATTCAAATAAAGGTCCGAAATAAACCGAACAGCCCGTACATACGATATAGAACAGCGCGATGACTATACTCACAGGCAGAGCTTTCATTGTATACTTCTGCTGTTTATATGTTATATATTCCGTTACGAAAATTATAGGTATCATCGAAAAACAATACAGGTGAAATCCGTATCCGCAGCCGATACAGATCGTTGTAACACCGGAATACAGCGTTATCCAGCAATAGACGAGCCATACGTATATATTAAGCTTGTCACGATATATAAGAAAAAATCCGATAATATAGACACACGCATCAGGAATACTGAACAATACAAGAAACGGAACATCAATGTAATGAAAAAACATCATATGTCCAAATACCAAACACAAAATAACAATGTTAACAGCTAACGCTATCTTTCTCAGGTAAGATGGTTCCATATCTCAGCCTCCTTTATATTGCTTCATTTTGCCTTTTATAATATTATAGCATCATAAAGGAAACGTTTCAATGAATATTTTGTGAATAAAGTTCAATAAAGAATCAATAGTACCCGATCCGCTGACTGATTGATTATTGCTTATAATATAGCAGTATAAATCAGTTCTTGCGTTTATACCGTAAAAAACTTGTCGTTTTTGTTGATTTGTGATAAAATTTTTTGTTAAAGTTTTTTATTATTAGGGAGGATACTTATGAAGAATTCATTTAAAAGGGCCACAGCATTTTTAGCAGCCCTGACTATTGTAATAGGTATGGCTCCTGCTAAATCATCAGAATTATTCACTAAGGACACAATCATTGTTGCTCACGCTGCAACAGACACATGGACACAGGGAATTTGTACGATCACTCTGAATTCAGATGGAGTTCTGACTGTAAGCGGAAACGGAATAATGTCTTATTACAATTCACGTACAGGTGGTCCGTGGGCTGAATACAAAGACGAAATATCAAGCGTTGTCATAGAAGAAGGCGTAACAAATATCGGAGGATATGCATTTGCCTATCTTTCAAACCTTACTTCAGTCCATATCTCAAGCACCGTAGAATCTATCGGTGAAGACGCTTTTTTAAACTGTGAAAAACTGTCCTCGATAAATCTTCCTAACGGCTTAAAATCTATAGGAAAAGGTGCTTTTTCTTCCTGTACATCCCTTACTGAGCTTGAGCTGCCAAACAGCCTTACAACTATCGGGTATCAGGCTTTTTACAATACAGGTCTTACATCTATTGTGATTCCTGACAGCATTACATCAATTTCTGAAACAACATTTATGAACTGTAAAAATCTTGTTTCTGTAACTATCCCGAACAGCGTCAAGGAAATAAATTATTCTGCATTCTATTACTGTTCTGCTCTGACCTCGATCAAGCTCCCCGACAGTTTGACCACGATCGAAAACGATCTGTTCCGCGGCTGCACCAGTCTTGCTTCAGTAGAGATACCAAACAGCGTTAAAAGCATAGG
>CAMYYQ010000078.1 GCA_947303535.1 uncultured Ruminococcus sp. | reverse complement strand
CCCTTCTTTGTCTTGATGATCTGGAGAGCAGGTCTTACTGTATCAGCTGTAGAATATGTAGCACCGCCGAGAAGAGCGTCTGCCTTGCCAGCCTTAACGAGCATAGTTCCGAAGTAGTTGGACTTAGCGAGAGCTGCACGGCACTCGTCCTCTGTCATCTTGCCCTTTCTGAGCTCGAACATCTGAGCAACGAGAGCGTCCATTTCAGGATATGTAGCAGGGTCAACTATCTCTGCACCGTCGATATTGAAACCGCCGTTCTTAGCAGCAGCCTTTACTTCGTCAACGTTGCCACAGAGGATAACGCCCATAAGGTTTTCCTTGATAAGTCTGTCAGCTGCGGAGAGGATACGTGGGTCGCTGCCCTCAGTGAAGACGATAGTTTTCTTGCTGGATTTAAGGTTTGCTATAAGCTTGTCAAACATTCCCATTTTAGGATACCTCCATTGGATTTTATTTTTACCTTACTATTATATCACAGTTGCAAAGCAAAGTCAATCAGTTTTTAGCCCTTAGCCTGTAGGGACGAGTGACCCTCGCCCGTCAGTTACGATGATATTCCCAGTGTTACCGTAACCTTTGTGTACGCTGTAACCATGTGTAGGGGACGCTGCCCTCGGCGTCCCATGGGGAAACGTAATTATTTTAAGTTTATTCGTAACTGACGGGCACTCGGAAAGCGCCCCTACAATACGTTCATTTTATATGCATCGTAAGGCTCGGACGACCAATGGTCGTCCCTACAATTATGCATTATGAATTATGAATTAAATCCGCCGCCCCTACACATCGTATCTTGTTATTTGCATCGTAACTGGCGGACTGCCAGAGGCAGCCCCTACAGCGCAGAGCCTGCGCTCCCTTGCTCGGGCGGCGGATATCATCAAAAGGGTAATTGCTTCTCGACACGGGGAGTATCATCGGTATTGATGGGCGAACGGAATTCGTCCCTACAAGCTAACGGCTACTTACTCGTGATTAGTGCCATTTAACTCTTATATTATTGATGTAAAAGCACATTGAGTGTAATATAATGACTGTAAGGTGAATGCATTTACATCACGTTATAATCAATTAAAAACGAAAGGAAAGTAAAAATGAAAAACATCGTAAAAAAAATCTCAGCAACCGCAATGGCATTTACACTTCTTGGAACAAGTACGGTCTTAACGAAATCAACTTCTGCTAAATCAAACAAGACTCTTGTTGCAAGTGCTGCAAGCAGCTATAACTCATCTTGTCGTCATTCGACATGGACACTTTATTCAGGCAACTGGATCATTAATATCTGTTGGAAATGCGGCAGAGAATTTGGACGCTCATATGCTCCGCAGCCTATAGCCATACCTAATAAAAATCCATACTCAACACCTTTTGGAGGTTGAGCATAATAAAGACTCCCCTATAGGTCGGTACTCATATAGAAATACTACGCCATAGTACTTGTGATTTAAAGTCAGAAGTACTATGGCGTTTCTATTGACAGAGCGGCTATGCCGTGATATAATTATTTCAAACATAGATTGGAATTTATATCATGGAGTTAATAATGGAGTCGATAAAAAAATATATTGATTATGCTATTGAATTGGAGCAAATCAATCAAATGGGTTTATCTCATGGAAATAATCTC
This sequence comes from uncultured Ruminococcus sp., assembly GCA_947303535.1. The sequence goes on along the minus strand of CAMYYQ010000078.1, from coordinate 4,629 downwards.
AGACGGAACAACAAGTTAGCAGATAAACTTCGTGCAATTGCAAAAAACATAGAATTGAAAACACCTGAATACAAAAAGGCGTTCGCCGAATTACTTAGTCATTCTAATTCAAATGTAAGAATATGGTGCGCTCATCATATGCTTGAAGTAATGAATTATGATGATGAAGATAGAAAAAACGCCTTGCTCATAATTTTAGGCAGGTCTATCGACAGTTATGGTGAAAAGCTTTGGCTAAATGATTGGTTCACCAAAAATCCACAAGACAAACTTTTGCTATAAATTCTGATTTATCCGAGCAACCAAATAAAATAGATGCCCCAAAGCAGTTTAGCTGCTTTGGGGCAAAACTTCTATATGAGCATAAGCCTATAAGTCAGGGGAGTTTTTTATATTCCGTATTTCACCTTTATCCTATGGAGCTTCTCACCGAAAGGCTTGGCAAGTAGATACAGGAACAGCACATTTGACACTGCATATGACGCAGTATAAGGGATAGCGGTCACAAGTGCCGCAAGGTAGAGCTTCACATCGAAGCCCTGGTTATACCACAGGACAGTCCAGATGTCCATGATGAAAGAGTACGCAAGACCTGCCGCTGCGCCGTATATGAGCAGGAGAACGCGGCTTTTCATCAGCTTGTCAGCCAGTAGCCCTGCGAAGAAGCCGATGAGTCCCCATGCAAGCATCTGAAAGGCAGTCCAAGGACCCTGTCCAAAGTAGAAATTGGAGAGTACAGCTGACAGCGAACCAACGAGAAAGCCTGCTTCACCGCCCAGATACAGGGCAGTAATGATAGTGAGTGCAGCTATGGGGTTCAGAAAGGGGATAAAGCGTCCTGCGAAGCAAAGTGCCACCATGACCGCAACAATGACCATTCGGCGAGTTCCCGTGGACTTTTTTTCAAAGCCTGCCGCGAAGAGAAGAAGTGCCGATACTGCAACTGCAAGGGAGATGATGATATGTTTTTTCTCGTCAAAGGCAACAGCTCCCGCAATAGTAATAAGGGGAACTGCCACAAGCGGTACGGCGTACCTTATGAAGTCTCTGAGGCTTTTGTTTTTTATCAGGATCATATCATAACTCCTTTCTGCCGTTGATACGGCATATCTCGGCAGCATTGTCCACAGTGATTATATTGTCGAAGTAACCGCGAGTCATTCTGCTTATTGCCGTAGTGTAGAAGCTGCTCTGCGAGAAGAACTCATTAGGAGTACCTATGGAGACTATCTTTCCGCCGAAGAACATGGCGCACCTGTCAGCGCATACAGCAGCGAACTCCACATCGTGAGTGACGGTTATTATGGTCACGCCTTTTTCTTTCAGGGACTGCATGACCGACATCATATTCAGCTTTGCGGCAGCGTCCAGACCTTTTGTAGGCTCGTCAAGGAGAAGTATCTTAGGCTTTGCAGCAAGGACTTTAGCCAGTGCAGCAAGCTGCTGTTCGCCCCCCGAAAGGTCATAAGGGTGCTTGTCGAGAAGATGAGAGATATCATAGGGCAGCTGAGACAGCTCCGCACCGCGCTCTTCCAGTTCCTCACGGACAGTATTTTTCAGAAACACGGTCTGAACGTCCTGTGGGAGCATAGCAAGGCACTCCCTGTACAGTGAGCGGTTCTTGTAGTCTTTGAGCTTTTTGCCGAGAACGGTTATTTTGCCGCTGTACGCTCTGAGAAGTCCTGCTGCTGCGGACAGAGCCGTAGTCTTTCCCGAACCGTTGCCGCCAAGTATACAGAATATCTCGCCGCTGTACACCTTGAAGCTGAGTCCGTCGAGAATGTCCCTGCCGTCCCGAGTGTAGCGGAAATAAACGTCCCTGAATTCGAGAGCTGTACTGTCCTCGTGCACATACGATGCCTGCGCAAGTCCGCGAGTAGTATTTCCGTAACTGCTCTCGATGAAAGACCTGCCCTCGCGGACTGTCAGCGGACAGCTTCCGCTGCCGCTGAGCTTCGCGTAAAGGCGCGAAGCCGCAGGCATACTGCAGAGGATATCGGGACGGCTTTTCAGCGTATTTACAGCATCTGAGGGGGGAGCGTCAGCTATGAGACTGCCCTTTTCCATGACAAGTAGCCTGTCGCAACCTGGAACAACGTCCTCAAGGCGATGTTCAGCCATGATTATAGTAAGACCGAAGTCCTGATTGAGACGTTTCAGTGTAGCGATGAAGTCCGCAGCGGCAATGGGGTCGAGCTGTGCAGTGGGTTCATCGAGGATAAGGAGCTTTGGCTGCATGACCAGTACGGAAGCAAGATTGAGGAGCTGCTTCTGTCCGCCCGAAAGCTCCGCAGTATCCCTGTCGAACCAGTCCCCGATACCGAAATAGCTTGCCATTTCTGCAATGCGTCGGTATATATCATCGGGCTTCACACCAAGATTTTCAAGTCCGAAAGCAAGCTCGTGCCACACCTTGTCGGTGACTATCTGCTGTTCGGGGCGCTGCATGACAAAGCCAATGGAAGCTGCGGAAGTTCTGTCATCGAGGGTGGATAATTCCTTTCCGCAGAAAAGAACTCTTCCGTTGACATCTCCGAGAGGAGACAGCTCACGTTTCAGCATACGCAGCAGAGTGGACTTGCCGCTGCCCGTAGCTCCGCATAGTACAGCGAATTCGCCGCTGTTAAGGGTAAAATTGATATTATTGAGTGCAGGGGAGCTGCACTGAGGGTAAGTAAAGGTCAGATCGTTGACCGCAAGTATTTCCATTTTAATCTGACCTCCGTTTCGATGATAAGGGGCAGCAGTATAAGTGCGCCGTATGAGATGATACCAGATATACCGAGGATATCGGGAGTTTTTATGTTTATTTCGGGATAAAAGTCAATGCTGAGGGAGTCTGTACCCACAGCCGCCGCGGTAACTGCAAGAAGCAGCAGCGTTACGATCAGAAGCAATATATCACCCACGCGGAAGCCGAAGCGTCTTAGCTGAGTGCGTCTGCCCGTGCCGTAGCCTCTTGCTTCCATACTGTCGGCAGTGATTATGCCGTTTTCAAGTGCCCATGTTACCATGACCGAGAACACCCTGGAACGTCCCTTTATATCGTCGATTATATTGTCGTCCTTGTAGAGTCCCATAGCGGTCTGAGCGTTGTTTATCTTCTCGGACTGCCTGCCGAACAGGGGAACGAACCTGAGTGCCATTGACAGTACCAGCGAAAGCTTGGGCGAAAGCGCACCTGTGAGATACAGCAGCTTCTCGCTTGTCATTATCTGAGTGAACGACCTGAACCAGTACAGCACTCCGATTATCATAGCTGCCGAATTAACGCCGTAAAGCAGAGATTCAAGAGTCACGGGATTATGGTTCATAACGAAGAGCACAGTCTTTCCGTTGTGTGAAACAAGGGGATTTGCAAGAGCCAGAACGGCAAAGAGTATCCAGAAGAAAAGATGCTCCCTGCCGTGTGAAAGACCGTTTCTGAAAACGAAGAAAACCACCGCTCCCACAAGGGATATCGCCATAAGTACGGGGTAATTGCAGAACATTGCAACTCCCGTAACGCTGAAAAACCACAGGGCAATGACTATTGGATTGTATTCAGAGAATTTCCTCATTTTTCGTATACCTCATCAAGGTCGTGACCCAGCTCGCAGGTGTACAGCCACTCGATCTTATCCCCGTCACTGAGGACATATTCGCCGCAGTTACGTGAGGGAGTGATGCCGTTTACATGGTACACCCAGCCTGACAGGTCGCCAAAGTCGAACTCATAGATATAGTTTATGCCTGCAATGTAGACCATGCCGTGTGAACCGCCCGCGCTGCCTGTATTCTCCACCTGTATGCCGTAAGTCTGAGCTGCTTCCGTAAGGATATCGAACACTGTATCCCCAGCCTCTATGTCGAAGGCTGTAGGCGCAAGAATAACGCCGTCCTCGGGGATATGTTCAGCCATTCCTGCGATAGTGCCGCAGTTTATCTCCATAGTCACAGTGCCTATCGCATTTTCCTTGTGCTTCTTCTCGCCGCTGTAGTATTCCTCGGGCGAGGATATATCCGTAACAAGGACTATCACAACAGCCGCTCCTGCAACAATTGCAAGGAAGATGAAGTTCTTGTAATTGCGCTTGCCCGTGATGAACAGTATGAGAACTATGACCGCAGCTGCTATGGCTATGATGAGTATGAAAGTGGGCTTGTAGCTGCCCTGCTTGTCACTGTGCTGAGCTATGGCAGTAACTGTTATCTGAGTATGAGAAGTCCTGATAGTAACAGTAGTCGTAACTACAGCAGTCTTTGCGGAAGAAGTTCTTTTCGCTGATGAAGCCGCAGAAGTTACGGTAGTCTTTACAGCAGAAGTCTTTGCAGTCGTGGAGCTTTTTGCGGCAGTAGTCCGCGTATTGGAACTTTCTGTATTACCACCGTTGTTATTATCCTGATGTCCGTCAGTATGACTGTCCTCGTGAGTATCGGACTGAGTCTGCCTGTGCAGACTGCAATTGTCCAGCACCAGCAGGGGAGACTTCCCCTCGGTCATGCGTTTGAATGACACAAAGGAGTAGTATGCCTGTACAGTGGCGGTCTCGTTGGAGCCGCCCCCCATGGTATGACAGAAGCTTCCGTCGGGGAGCCTGTACTGCGCTATACCGTCAAGGAGGTCGTGGCCGTCCTTGATGAAGCGTT
>CAMYYQ010000077.1 GCA_947303535.1 uncultured Ruminococcus sp. | reverse complement strand
CTGAGGATATTAATGAGCAGACGCTGCTTGAAAATGTTTTCAAGAGATGCACGTGATAATTCTTCAAGCCAGCGTATGACAGCTCTCATACTTATCTGAATGATCACAAGAATAATGAGCAGTATCCCGTTGAAAGCAAATCCGCTCTTGTTTCCGTCGACTGCGTTATCAACGATATTGCGAAACAACAGTGCGTAAAAAACTCCGCTTGCACCATCCAGAGAGTTAACTATTATCAGCCACAGAATGTTCCATTTTTTTCGCCCTGTGACGGCATAAAGCCATTTTACTGCGTTATTCTTCATTTGGTGTATATGTCCATACGGAATATCTCTGTGGTGTACGAGCGACAAAAAGACCGTGACTCATAAATATTTTTTCACGTTTATGCATTTTCCAGCCTTTCCTGTCATTAAGGTGATCTCCGCTTTGCTGGTCGACCCAATAATATAATCTTATGGAATGTTTTAATTCGTTCTCAAGTTTGTCTATGAATTTGTAAAACATTTCGGGTTCAAATGGGCGTCCCATAAATAAAACGGTATATTCATTATAATCCAGATCAAAAGCGCTGCCGCTTATTATTTTTACATTATCATATTTTTCAGCCCAGTCAGCTGCATATGAAGCGACTTCGTCATTCAGTTCCACGCCTGTAAGGGAACAAGGATACTTTTTACCGATCATATATGCAAGTATACGTCCCTTGCCGCAGCCTACATCAATAAAAGCATCATCTTTATCGAACGAACTGTCGGCGAATATGCGGTCAAGTGTCCAGTAGCAGGTGGACTGGCTTCCTGTTGCTCCCATTGTTTCGCGGTACAATGAGGGGACATATTTCACAAGTGAACAGCCGCATATTTTCCGGTCCTTTTTTTCGTCAAAATAGTCTGTTATTTTCAAGGACAATGAGATGAATTTTCTGACAAAAAAGTTTCTGTAAAACTTTTTGCTGTATAATGGGTTCCCCATTATTATCTCCCCCTTTTTTTCATTCTCTTTATTTTGCTGACAGCATGGACAAGGAAGGCTCTTATCGGAAAAAGATCGCACCACAAATGCACATAAAGCCTGTATTTCAGGTTGTTTACCGAGATCTCCTTACCGTTGCGCACGACCCCCGTCAGTACGCCGATAATATGCCTGTCCTGTATGCCGTATTCCTTTGTCCAGCGGTTATCCCCGCAGATAACGTAATCGTCAGACCTGACTTTCAGTATCCTGTGAAGCACATACTGTCCGCTGTCACGCTTATACAGCGGGACATCATACTTTTTCAGCCTGCCGTCAACAGGGGAGATTATAAGCAGATCCCTGTCCTGTTTTATCAGCGGCATCATACTGTCACCCTTATTAGTGTAGAACAGCTTCCCGTTTTTGGCAAGCTGTTCCTCAAAAGTTGATTTATTCATCAATTGCTCCGATTTTTCTGAGCTGGTCGATGATCTTCTTTACGTCACGCTCCATAGCTTCCTTTGGACCGTCGTATTTTTCCTGCATCTTAGCAACGATCTCTGCCTCTGTTGTGTCATTTTCAAGGCAGTCTATGATAAATCCTGCTGTCTCGTTGCCGCGGGCAAGTCCCGAGAACTTGCTTGCTCCTGTAGAGACGATGAGTTTCTGATCTCCGTCGTTATGAGTAATAAATGAACTGTTGAGCTTCATAATAATTATCCTTTCATTCCGTTATATGCGACTTCAGCCGCCTCTATATCCATATTGCAGGCAAGTCTGTACAATTTCACATTAGCAGCAAGCCTGTCCACAAGTTTTAAGGTCTTACCCATTTGCACCGCATCGTGGGGACGATATATCTGCTGAAGCAGCATTGAATAAGCCTCTGCTTTGTCAATGGGGACGATACTGTTCTTCTCGCCGCGTGTAAGTATGCATATCGCTTTCAGCGGCACTGCCATATTGCAGCCGAGATGATGCTTTCCGTTATAGGGAGTGCCGTAAGCGGTAACTCCGCTTTCGGTTATCCTGAGCAGCGGCTTGTCGTCGTTGACCATGACGGCTTTATCGCCGAAGTATTCGCGCCAGAGCCGTGTATGCGTGGATTTTCCTGTACCTGATTTAGCTGTAAACAGGAAGCCTTCTCCGTCAACTGCTATTACAGAGCCGTGGAACACAAATGCATCATAGCTGGGCATTTCCTCGGCTATCTTGCGATATACTGCCGTTTCCTCCAATAAGTCGTCGGAAAAGTCAGGTGCAGGCAAGCCCTCATAAGCATATTCGGAATCCGACTTCTGCTTTTCGTAAATGATATCTTCTTCGGAAATATCCACCGAAAAATCAGCAGGCTCGTCGGTGAGATAGTCTCTGCAATAATCATGTACTTTCTCATACATTGAGGTCACTTTGATGACCTTATCTGCCATTTTGTATTTTCCTGTAAACATTACTTTCTCCAATTTCAAGTATAGTGTTATAATTATAGCATAAGTTAAAGTTTATGTCTACTCAAAAAAGAAATTTTTTTGGAGATCGGGTGAAAAAACAGAGATTTTTTTGATGCCCGAGTCGGAATAATCGCGAAGAGACGAAAGAATATATAATGTTTCAACAATATATGCGGCGGAATATTATTTTATTAAAACAATTTTTCTCCAATTAATGTTAAATCCTTTTGTGCAAAATAACTATCAGTATCAGCGGCAATGCAAAAGTTCGGAAATAAGGGGTATACAGAATATGCGACCTGCTGTGATGCAATTGTTTTGCGGTGCGGAAAGCTGTGGATATACCGTTGATATACATGATACAGCCTGCTGCGGAAACGGGCGGAAACTCCCGAAACAGGCGGCTGTCAGCATTGCTCATAATGCGGAGAATTTGCATATATTACTTTAAAAAGCTATAGATCTGCCTTTGTTCACCGATAAACGAAAAAGCTCCGTAAGCCTAACATTTTGTGGGAGAAATTAAAAAAATATATATGCCGTCGTGTTTTACAGCGGCTGCGATATACCTAAAGTATAAACATTTTCTGTTAAAATGCCGAAAATAATTTATTTACAATTTATTGGTTGACAAATCGGCTAAGCAATGCTAAAATAAAATCATAATTTAGCAGCACGAATTACCGTTAAGCTAAATTAGTGTGTTTACTTTATATGTTTTGTATACATTATAGCTATTCATTTTGGATAAAATGTAATAGCGGTCGTTTTTATGGCATTTGATTACGCTCTGTAGAGAATGATATATATTATTTATATCAAATGCGGCGCAAACCGAGCTGTAAGTAGGGGTACTCAGTTTCGGGGATAGATCAGATGCGGTATCAACATAGTTTACCCTGCAGCGTCAAGCTGCTGGATATATGTTTCATGAGCCGTTATTGTGAAACAAAAAAATGGACTAAAGTCCGAAAAAAATTATATTCAGGAGGATATGAGTATGAAAAAACATAACAACACATTCAAGAGAGTTGCAGCATCAGCTGTCTCAATGCTCACTGTAGCCGGCATGATGCCAGCGAACGTTGGAGGCTTTTTGACAGGAGGCAACGCAATAGTTGCATACGCAGATGAAGCTCCTGTTGTGCAGATCGATCAGTATGTTAATGTAGCAAGCGTTAAGGATTACATCAAATCTGTAAAGATCGGCGACACAGAAATCGGCAAGAGCGAGGTCGTTGCTAAGGGTGGCAAGCTCGAAGGTAAGGCTAAGGCTGACGGAGGAAAGGTTGTTATAAGCAGCATCATTCCTTTGGATTTCAGTGATGTGACTACTTACGGAAACGTTGATCCTACACAGTTTGCTTATGATGAATCGGAGAACGCGTGGTACGAAGTATTTGACGGCACACAGGGGCTTTATGTTTCTAATTCTATGGTTATCGAAGAGACACTCGGTATGGCATATGATGAGAGCATAAACTATGTTCTTAATAATGACGGATCTATCGTTTCAAATGATATCAGTGCAGTTACAACAACAAATGCTGACTTAAAGAACGGCTTCACATATGAGATCGCTGCTGTTGATGGCGTTGCGATCAATGCTATGAAATATGCTGCATATAACTTTGACGAAGAGGCTGAGCCAAACATCTACCTCGAGAAAGAATATCTGGTTTCAATGAACGTTGTTGGTAAAGACGGCGAGACAGATGAGGTCACAAAGTTCGGTAGAAATGCTATCTATGCATACGAGGCTAAGTTCGGCGATGTTATAACACTTGAATCAAAGTCACTTCTTACATTCAACTATAATGATAATACATATAACAATCTTTACGATGCTCCAAGATTCTATGAAGTAAATGAAGCAGGCAATTATGTTTATAAGTTTATCGTAGCTGATACAAATATGAACATAGAGATCGCTAAGGCAGACCTCATAGTTCCTGACGGTGCAACAGTAAAGAACAACTTCAACAATAATGTCATCTCAGTAGCTGATGATGATACAAATGCAGACGTATATGCAAATTTAGTTGCAGGACTTAATTATACAGTAACTGTTTCAGGCATAACAGCTGAAAACAGCCTTAATAACGATGCTAAGCTCAACGTTGTTTCTGCTCCTATCGTTAAGGATAAGAACGCTCAGGGTCAGGAAACAGGTACTAAGACATATTCAACATCATTTACATTAGGCTATGATGTTGTAACATTTGAAATAGGACCACACATTCACCAGCGTGTATACACAGTTGACGGCAATAAGGTCAACGTTAAGTGTACAGCTCCTGAGAGCGATCTCGATGCAGTAGCAGCAGAGGTTACTCTTGACTTTGGTTATACCGACCCAGAAAAGGTAACTGAAACTAACCCAATAGGCTGGGTATCCACAAAGAGCCAGGGCGGTTCATTTGTATTTGATACAAAGAGCGCAGTTAAGACAAATGTTTCAATCAAGGATACTAACGCAAGCGATGCAGTTGTTGAGACATATTTAGCTGATCCTGATATTAAGTATTACAAGGTTAACAAGGACGGTACAACAACAGAGCTTACAGCTGCTCCTAAGGACGCAGGCGATTATAAGGTCGTTGTTACTTTCACAAAGACTGACAAGGACGGAATGCCTGATAACGGTGAGGGCAGCATAGTTGCTGTTGAGCAGACATTCACTATCCTTCCTGCAAGCGTAAACGCAGGCCGTGTTAAGTTCTTTGTAAACGGAACAGAGTACGCTATCAATAAGGCTACAGGTACATATCAGATATTCAGCACAGGCAGTGTTATTACTCCTGAGATCTGGGTCGATGGTGTAGCTGTAAATAACTACAATGAATCGAGCCTGTACTATGCAACAGGTGCTACATCTGCTAAGTATCCCGGCCTTAACGAGATAAACCTTACAAGTAAGGACAGCAATAACTCTACAGGTGACGAAGACCTCACTGTTAAGTGGGAGATCATTACAGAGCCTAAAGTAAACTTAAGTAGTTTCTGGATGTATTATGGCGAAGACGTTGTTGAAAAAACAAAGGATAACATATATGCTAATACTGCATACGAGCTGAGATTTGCAGAGGGTTATGAATATACAGAAGCTAATAAGGCTGAATTTGATGCTGCTAAGCCTGCATCAGATGAAGAGCATCTTCCTTCAAACGCAGGTGAATATACTGTATATGTAAAATATACCCGCAATCAGGCTGATGTATACAAGAAGACTCGTATGTACATTGATCCAATGCCTATCAAGGTAGTTGCAGAGGGCTATACTGAGCAGCTCAACTACGGTGACAAGCAGACTGCTGTAAAGGCAAAGGTCGTAGACGCAAACAATAACGATATCACAAAGCAGTTCATTCAGGGATTCACTTTCTCTGTATACAATGTAGGCGGCGGTTATGTTGGCAAATATAATCCTGATAATAAGTATAATGTTGGTTCATACAGAATAGAAGTTGACAACATCAATACTCTTGGAACAGGTAACTCAAACTATATTGTTGAGGATGACTGGACCGGTGAAGCAGGTCGCTTTACAGTTAGTCCTGCTGTAGTAAGCACAGATTTCACATCATTTATTATTCCTACTATCAATGCAACAGAAGACTACTACAGAATAACAGAAGCAGACATTGCTGCTGCATATAATGCATTCTCAGATAATAAGCCTGCTGCTATGACAGCTGCTGACGTTGAAGTTGTTGGCGGCGTAGTTACAGGTAAGAATGTAACAAACAGAGGCTATAGTGTAATTGTTGACTTCAAGAGAAACTTCAGTACAGAAGACGGCGAGCCTGTTCAGCTCACATGGGCAATCGGTTCAATGGATACTGTACAGCTCGAGTCATTCA
>CAMYYQ010000076.1 GCA_947303535.1 uncultured Ruminococcus sp. | reverse complement strand
CGCAGGTCGGGTATGTCCATAGGGACTCCCCCCGCGAGTATGGAGCGGTAGGCGAAAATGCCGGGCAGGAACATATCCATGGCCTCGTAAACGTCTATGACGTCCGCGCTCTCGTCGCCGAGTATCTTCTGAGCGAAGTCATTAGGTATCAGTGTTAAGGAAACAGTTCCTGTTTGGGTGTGGTCGTAATAAAAACCCCAAAGGGCAAGATTGCCGTAGATGTTGTTCCAGCGCGTATTGCCGAGGCTGTTTTCCTCTTTATCGTCAGAGGTATAATAATCGCCGTAGTATTCATGCACCTGATCGAAGAGCTTGTCGTATACGGCTTTCATCTCTTCTTTGGAGTGTTCCTTCGAGGTGTTCTTGTCTCTGTTGGTGGCTCCGAAATGATAGCTCATGCTGATAAGCTCACCGTCGGGAATGAATGTTAAAAGCTCATAGCCTTCCATATCTATGCCGAGGAACGGGCAGCTGTCGAAGGAAACAGTATAATATGCCATATCAGGGCCTGCATCAAGATATTTCTCAACGCTGCGATCGTAATTGTCACCGATGACTGCCTGCACTTCCTTTTCGGTCATGCCGAGCCTTATATCGGGGAACATATTGAATTCCGTACCGAATTTTTCGGATACGGTGGTATTTTCAGTTTCTGAAGTTGTTTCAGCTTCAGAGGTTGTTTCTTCTGCGGAAGCAGCAGTGGTCTCTTTGTCGGTCTCACTGCCGCTGTCTATCTTGCCGCAGGCTGCGGTCAGAAGCATAATGAGTGAGCATAAAAAAGCTGCTTTTTTCTTCATGTATGTACCTCCGTCAGTGAGCCTGCTGCTCGTTTTTCTTTTCATTTGTATCCTCAGGCTGTTTGCTTTCAGTAGTTTTTGCGGGATAAGAAAGCTTATTCGGGATAAAGTCGCCTGAAAGAACGCGGAGTCCTTTTTCGGGATCGTAAACGAATTCCATGACGGCTTTGTAATCGCCTCTCAGATACTGTATTTTATTGTCTACCATTTTAGAATTGGTAGATATATCTGCTGTTATGTATACCTTATAATGCTCAAGACCGTCATCGGATATAACAGAGTAGACTGATACATCATTCAGCGCCATGAGCGTTTTTGAGGTAACAGCGTGATCCTCAGGGAAAAGAGTGAGGAAAACTGCCGACTGATCGGCGTTTATATCCAAAAGCAGGCTGCTGTCGCCTTTAAAGGCGTACTCGATATATTTATCAACAGCCCTGCTCATTTTTTCGAGTGAAGAAATACTCAGCTTTGAAAGCAGGTTTTTGTTAGTTACTTCAAGCTCGTATGAGTGGTTCATTGTCTTGCCTTTAACAGCGGCATTTCTGAAAATGATATCGTTAGCTGTTACGGAATATCTGTACACTCCGTTTTCCGAGGTGAGGACCAGATCGTTTTCATCTTCTTTATATGAAGTCCATACTCTTGAAAAGCACGGGTTGAAGTTCTGGTCGTAGATGACATATGTGCTGTCATCAGATGATGAAGCAACGTAAAAAGTACGTCCTGAAAGGTTTATGTCTTTTATATCCGAATAAACGAAGGGGATAGAGATATTGCCCTCATAGTCGATGCAGCCGAACAGCTTTTTGCCGCGTATCTGCTTTGAAGCGATGCAAAGGTCGCTGCTTGTGAATTTTATCTCCTGCCATTCGGGATAAACTATCACGCGCTCGTTGCTGTCGATAATACCGTAAAGACCTGCATTGTCCATGAAAATGTGGTTGCCCGAATTGTCCGAGCCCAGCTTTTTCTCGACAGCAGGCTGAGTACCGCTCAATTCGGTGCTCTGGCTCGTATTCGAGTAGAAACGAGTGATAGCAACGGCAAGGACTATGATAACGATAAACAGTACGGAGACTATAAGTCTCATATGCTTAGTCAATGTCTCCGCACCTCCTTAGAGTTATTTGCTTTCATTGTCAGATGATTCTGACTTCTGAGCACCGCTCTGCTGAGCTTCAGCCTTGCGCTGTCTGTAACTGTCCTCGGTCTCCTTGGTTATATATATCGGACGGTTCTTTGTTTCAAGATAGGTCTTGGAGAGATACTGTCCGAGGATACCTACGCAGAAGAGCTGCAATCCGCTGAAAAGGAATATAAGGCAAAGCATGGTGGGATATCCGTCGGGAGCGTCCAGCCAGCCGAATATAGAGCGGATTATTGTTATAACGATGAGTATGAACGCTAAAAAACAGGTAATTATTCCCAGCAGTGAGGCAATAGCCAGAGGAGCTGTTGAGAAAGCCATGATACCTTCGAGGGAGTATTTGAAAAGTCCCCAGAACGACCATGAGGAAGTACCTGCGGGACGTTCAACGTTTTCATATTCTATGTATCGGGTATTGAAGCCTACCCAGCTGAAAATGCCTTTTGAGAAACGATTGTATTCCGACATATCAAGGATAGCGTCCACCATCTGTCTTGTCATGAATCGGAAGTCCTGAGCACCGTCAACGATCTCGGTCTGTGAGATCTTGTTCATTATCCTGTAGAAAAGTCTTGCGAACCATGAGCGCACCTTTGATTCGCCCTTTCTGCTGACACGGCGTGTAGTAGCACAGTCGTACTCGCCGTTCTTTACGTAGCTGTACATCTGGGGCAGGAATGACGGCGGGTGCTGAAGATCGGCGTCCATAACGACAACATAGTCGCCCTTGGCGTTTTTCAGACCTGCGTACATACCTGATTCCTTGCCGAAATTACGGGAAAATGAGATGTATCTTACACGCTTGTCCCTGTCTGCGAGGGAACGTAATATATCAAGTGTTGTATCTTTTGATCCGTCATTGATGAACAGGTATTCAAAGGTAAGTTCGGGATCGTCCTTGGACATCTGACCTGTGACCTTTGTTATCTCCTCATAGAACATGGGAAGAACTTCCTGCTCATTATAGCACGGAACTACTACTGAAACGAGCTTCACGTTTTTTCCTCCTTCAAAAGAAGCTTCATCGGCTCATAAAAAAGAGTTTTTTTATCTGCCAATACACTATTAATAATACAACAAAATCACCGATAATGCAATAGCAAATTTCACGATTTCATAATTTTTTACGTCTATGTAAAATAATAGCTGGTAAGGACCATTATTTTGGTCTATCTGATAGGAAAACGCTTCGGGGCCTTATATATAGGGATAAATTTTGATAAAATGTAAATTATTCCCATTACCTAATTTAACTTAAACAGTGTAGGAGAATTTTGACAAAAAAATCAATAACGATTTGTTATTTTCACCGAAAATTTTAATTCGGGTATAATTTTTCACGTCATTTTTTTAGAAAGTGTTGATTTTTTTTGAAGTATCATGTATAATATACTTGTATAGTTGTTCGCATTATGCAGGTTTCGCAGCGGCTGTTTTTTGTTTCTGCGCGAAAGACTGCGGCGATCTGGGAAATCGGCGGTCCGCTGCCGTAAAGCGGAGGCTGCAGTTTTCTGCGGTTGGGAGAGGACTATGGATATAACACTGGTAACTTCTTCGTATGATAAGGTCGTTCACGGTACTGAAAATGATAAGAAGACCGGCTGTGGTATAAATCTTTTGAAGCCGGAAAATGTGACCCGTTTCCACAGAACCTCCAGGATGACAGATCTTAAGGAGATCACCTGTGAGAAATGTAAGGCAAGTCTTGCCAAGAAACTTATAAAGGCCGACAAAAAAGAAATGGCACTTCTTCTCAAGGAAGAGAAGAAGCGTGAAAAGCTTGGATATGGCGACGAGGGCATCGTGCCGCTCGGAAATACTACAGCAAGGATAACAAAAGATCCTGATGCGAGAAGAAAAGAGGCTGAAGCAAGACAGATGGCTGCTGATGAAGCAAGAGCTGCTGCGGAAGCTAAAAGGAAGGCAGAAGAAGAGGCTGCACAGGAAGCGATCGAGTATTACAATACTCCTGCTGAAAATGCTGCACAGCCCGAGCCTGCTGCACCTGTAAACACTATCCCCGGAACAGGGATACCTATGGACGAGAGTCTTTCACAGTTTGCAATAAACGTACCGCATGAAGAAGAAAGTGCCCCTGCTGCATCTGAGGAGGACGATTTCCTTGCTCAGTTCGCTATCCAGAAGCCTGATGCTCAGGCAGCTCCCGTTCAGAACAATACGGCAGCTCCCGAGGATGATTTCCTTGCACAGTTCGCAATTCCTTCGCCTCAGCAGTCTGCTATCCCCGGCGGTGAGCCTGCACCTGTAAACTACGGTACAGAGCCCGAAGAGATGGACGGTCTTGACTTTAATTATAATAATCAGCCCGTACAGCCTGCTCCTGTTTATGTTCAGCCTGAACAGCCTGCACAGATACAGGGCGAAGAGGACGCAATGCAGATGTTCTCTATAGATAATAATGTTCAGGAGCCTGTATACGGTCAGCCACAGTATGGTCAGCCCGTTTATGAGCAGCCTGTATACGGCGGCGATCAGCCTGTCTACTACACCGAGGACGGTCAGATCGTACAGCCTTATATTCCTCAGGATCAGCAGTATATGCAGCCTGACGGACAGTACATCCAGCCTGATATGATATATCCTGCCGAGCAATTACAGGACGCAGAATTGTACAACGCAGACCAGATGTACGGATATGATGAGACTATTCAGCAGGGTGTCCCTGTATCAGCTCCCGTTTATCCTCAGTATGATGAGAATATGCCGCAGGAAATGGATGAGCTTGATATCCCTGCTATAGGAGATATATCAGCACCTGTTCCAGAAGCGATACCTTCCGTTCCTGATATCGGAGCACCTGCTTTTGACGACATCTCTGCCGTTGAAGACATAAATGCTCCTGTCATTGATGATATATCAATGGCACAGGAAGCAGCAACAGCTGCTGTCGGCAATATCCCGACAGTTGAAGATATTGCAGTCCCGGCATTTGATGAGATACCCCCTGCAGATCACACAGCTGCGCCGATCATTGATGATATCTCAGCAGCAGCAGACCTGACAGCACCGATGTTTGAGGATATGCCTGTGCTTGGCGATGCAGGCGAAACGGTGACAGAGGATATTTCCGCACAAACATTTAATGAGCCAGTAATGGCAGAAGAGGAGTATGATAATATTATGAGTGATTATAATTATGTAGCACCGGGTGCAGGTGCAAATGCAAACGAGGCAGAGCAGCCTAAACAGCAGGCACAGCAGCCTCAGATAATCAAGGTACCGCAGCTTGCAGGATATGATGCAAATAATCAGCCTGTATACAAGTATGTTCAGATGAAGCTCGTAGGCCGCGATCAGAACGGTCAGCCTGTATATGTTCCTGTTGGAGCACAGCCTCAGCAGAGACCGGCAGGTCAGCCCGCAGCTCCTGCTCAGCAGACAGCAGCTCAGGCTCAGAGAGCAGCTGCAGCTCCTGTACAGCAGGCTCAGAGACCGGCAGCACCTGTTCAGCAGGCTCAGGTAAAGTCACCTGTTCCGAGAAAACCTGTACAGCAGGGCGGTGTACCTTCAGCAAATATCTCAAAGATAGCTGTAAATCCACACAGCAAGTCAACTTCACAGGCATTTATCAATGCTATCGCAAGCTCAAAGGACTATGCTGACAAGAACCTCATCGAGACACAGGGACTCAAGGCTAACAGCCCTGTTCTTACATCAGTTGAGGACGTTCTATCAACAATGGGCGATGAGTCAGCAAAGAGACAGATGCAGGCAAAGGCACAGGCACAGCAGAATGTTCCTGTATTCGATGAATATAAGACACCTCAGAAAACAAGCTACAGAGGCGGAAGCTCTGCTCCAAGACAGCAGTCTTCTTCAATGAACGATGCCCTTTACATGACAAAGGCTGAGCTCAAGGCTAAGAAGAAGCAGGATAAGATCGATGCTAAGTTCAGAAAGGAAATGTCCAAGAGAGGTTTCTGATTAAATGTGGTAACCGTCAGGTGATCCTGACGGTTACTGTTTAATATCTCGCGATGAAATGAGGAAAATCAATGGCAGAAAACAAGATCCTTGAAGAGCTGAGAGCAAAGCTCACAGGCACTCCCGAGGAAAACACCAAATATCTCCGCGGCATGGCTGAGACCTATGCCAACGAGGGCAATGTAGAGGGCATGAATGCCGCTTCACTGCTTCTTGTGGAAATAATGCCCCAGGAGCAGAAGGACGAGATAGAGAGACTTACTCATCTCGACGGTATGCGCCTCGATGAAATGCAGAATAAGATAGTTAAGCTCATAAATGAGAAGAATACAACAGAGGCAAAGACGCTTGCAGAGCGTCTTTACAAGAAGATAATCGTCGATTACAAGGACACTGAGAAAGCAAAG
>CAMYYQ010000075.1 GCA_947303535.1 uncultured Ruminococcus sp. | reverse complement strand
GGAGCTTTGCTGCGAATACCTTTATGGACTCCTCGGCAGCCTTTGCGCTCATCTCTGAGCGTATCTCTCGCTCGATAGAGGGGAATATAAGTCTCTTGTAGCTGTCTGCGGCTGCGGCTCTTACCAGCTCTCCGCAGGCATTGTTTGCCTTGATATACTTGCCGAAGATAACATCTGTGGCAAGAGTCTCGTCCAGTGTGACAGCCACCTTGAGGAAGCCCTCCTTCTCGCCTCTGTCAAGGGCGAGAACGCGGTGGTTTGCCACCTTTGGGATAGCCTCGGAGTACTCATAGTAATTCATGTATACGCTCTCAGCCTCGGGGTCTGATGCCTTGGATACCAGCTCGCCCTTTTCGCCTGCAAGGGCACGGAGCTTCTTTCTGATATCTGCATCGTCGGAGATATCCTCTGCGATAATGTCCATAGCTCCCTGTAAAGCGGTCTGAGCGTCGTTTATCTTTTTCTCTTCGTCTATATAAGCCTCTGCTTCCTTCTCAGGCTCTGTGGAGTTATCCTGTGCCATGATAAGTACAGCAAGGGGTTCGAGTCCGTTTTCACGGGCAATGCTTGCACGGGTACGGCGCTTTGGCTTGAAAGGACGATAGATATCCTCTACCTCCACAAGCGTAACAGCTGCACTGATAGCAGCCTCTATCTCAGGAGTCATTTTCTCCTGCTCTGTAATAGCATTTGTTACCTCTTCCTTGCGCTTTTCAAGGTTGCGCAGATACATGAGCCTGTCATACAGTTCACGGAGTATCTGATCATCGAGAGAGCCTGTAAGCTCCTTACGGTAACGTGCTATAAAAGGTATGGTCTTATCGTCGTCGATAAGTGCGACTGTATTGTCTACCTGTTCCTGTTTAAGTCCGAATTCATTTGCCAGTGTCTTGTTGATATCCATAATTGATCCT
This sequence comes from uncultured Ruminococcus sp., assembly GCA_947303535.1. The sequence continues at coordinate 5,405 of CAMYYQ010000075.1, read as the reverse complement.
TTCATTTTACGATATAAGGACCGTCGGTACTGCCGCGGTCCTGTAGATCGTTATTTATTCATTTACTGTTTCTTCGCTTTCCTGCTGTGCAGGTACTTCCTCGGCTGCTGTTACTGCTGCGACTTCGGCTTCGACCTCTGCCGCTGCCTCAAGGCGCTCCTCGTTCCAGCGGTCAAGCCACGAAAACAGAGTTTTTGCTATATCCTTATGAACGTTTATGCTGTTCTTTTCCATGAGGACATCATGGCGCATATTGTCGAACAGTCTGTGGGATATGCTGTCATATCCTGCCTTTTCCAGCTTTGATATCAGTTTCATGAATTTCTTCTCCGATACCATAGCTGTATCTTCCTTGCCCGATATGAAACGTATGGGAAGCTTTGGATTTTTCACCTGCCAGCCTGTACCCGACTGAGAATTTCTCATTATCCACAGCATTTCCTGATAGCCGTTAAGTGTGGGCTTGAAGTTGCAAAGCTGATCCTCGTTATATGCTAAAACCACATCAGGGTCGCTGCATCTCCATGAATTTATGGGATCCTCAAAGAATTTTCCTAAGCTGTCGTCAATGGTATCGAATATCTTATCGCTTCTGAAACGGCTTCCCGGGCGCTTTGATGCAACGGAATTTATCGCTCTTGTTACAGGTGAAAAAGGGCTGTAATACAGGCTTCCGAGAAGTACAAGACCGTCTATGCAGTCATCGTATCCCTTGATGAAGCATTTTGCACCCGAAGCTCCGAGACCGCTTGCCACCATAAAGACAGGCATATTCGGATACGCAGTTCTTATACGCTTATTGATCTGAGCGATATCACTTACAAAGCCTTCGCCGCCTTTTCTGAACATAAAGCCGATATCATCAGACTCCATTATGCTTCCGCCATGACCGCGGTTATCATGTATCACTGTTATAAAGCCCTGCTCAGCAAGGTAATCCATAAAGGGGTAATATCTCTCCTTGTGCTCGTTCATACCGTGAACTATCTGTACAATGCCGTTTATATCTCCCGAGGGCACTGCCAGTACAGCCGAAATCACAAGCTCATCAAAATCAGAAGTCAGTTGAAATTCCTTCAGATCAGCATTAAGCATAAAGTTCCTCCTGTCAAAAAACGGAAAAATAAAATAAGACTTACAATGAATATTATAGCATAGTTGCGAAAATAAATCAATAGCACGGTTTATACTGCGTAAATACGTTGTTTTACAGTTTTTGTGCTATCATTTGCCGACTCTTTTACACAGCTCTTTAAGCTCGCGGCTGAGTGCAGGAGGTACTCCTCTCGGACCGCGCACAGCTTTTGCTCCAAGCTCCTTCATAGCCGCTAAGGGCATATCCTCATTTTTAAACCGGCACAGCAGTTTCAGCTTCATAGCCTTTCTGATGTGATAATCACCATTATCGTACTTATACGGTATATCCACCTCAACTGCCTCGCATTTATACATTATGGCAGACACGGGCGCAGCCATATACATATAGATCATATCGCCAACAATGATATTTGCAGTCTGCTTCCAGAGTATCATACCGTCGCGCTGAAAGTCCTGCTCCACGTCGTACATAGCAGGCGATGCAGGTATGAGCCACTCCTTAGTATCTGTCCTGAGGCTCTTGCTGCCGCCGCTCTGCTTTATAAGCTCATAGCTCATATCCAGCAGGGAGAACACCTGCTCCTCATCAACACTTCCGTCAAGAAGCACTGTTACCCAGCTCTCCTTCTGCATATGGTATGCAGGGTGTATGCCTTTCATGGCAAGGAGAGAGCCTGTCATAAGGGGACTGCACTTCACGTTAACGATATCATAGCTGATGCCCTTTGTAAGTCCCAGCCTGCTGCCGTCAACGCACATTATTATGCCATACCACTTATCATTTGTCTCACAGCGAAATACTGCGCAATCGGGTGCCTTTGCCCACAGGTATTCAGGCTTTGTACCGTAACGCTCATTTGCATACTCAATGAGCTTGTCCTTCATCTTCTTTACTGCCATTACATTGCCTCCTGTCTGCGCATCTCGTCACGCAGGCATATGTAACAAGCATTGCATATCTCACAGTCTCTTGCAGCTCTGTGAGCACCTGCTATTTCTATACCGTAATGCGCCGCAACAGTGGTCTGTCTGCGGTCGGGCAGAAGCGTCAGGACTTTTCTCGAAAACCTCAGTACATCAACAAAATCATTCTGCAAGTATATGCCGTGACATCTAAGCAGATTGTCATAGAGGAAGTTGATATCGAAATTAACGTTATATCCCATGAGCATATCATTGCCTGCAAAGTTATAAAAGTCAAGTATAGCAGTTTTTATGTCAGGAGCATTTTCCACCATAGTATCATCTATTCCCGTCATACCTGTTATAAACTCGGGGATATGCCGCTCAGGCTTTACAAATGTGCTGAAAACAGCTTCTTTTATACCGTTCCTGTAGCGGACTGCCGCTATTTCGATTATCTCGCAGGTCTCAGGGTCAAGTCCCGTAGTCTCTATATCGACTACACAGTAATCCTCGGGAAATTCTATACGGCTCTTGCCTTTTCTGCGTTTTATACTGCCCAAGCCCAAGCTCCTTTCACATACAATATCAGTATACATTATATTATAGATTTCCGAAAATGTCAAATCAGCAGTTACATTTGTCACTAAAAAAGTGACATTTATCACCTTGATATCTTCCTGTTCATAAGCTATAATTTATATGTCATCTGATAAGAAACCACACTCCTTAATTATAAAGACCGCTCCCCTGTACAAAAGAGAGCGGCCTTTATATTTTTAAGCCTTTTTATTCTTTTTATGTTCTTTTGCATATCCGAAATAATGCTGGTTTTTCTTTGCAAGACACATACCAACGGTTATCCAGAAATAAGGTACTACATTAACGATACTGCTGTTGAAGCAAGCCTGTGCTATATATCCAAAGACCATACCGAGAAGTATCCAGTTTATGAATCTTTCCTCTTTGTCATCATTATGTATAACGTTTCTTACACCTGTAATAATAGTATACACAAGAAGAGTAAGATATGTAATGAGCTGGAATACGCCCTGTGTTACGAGGTAGTGGATATACTCGTTATGTCCCTTTCCCTGCGTATACATTCCCGGATGATAATCAGGGCTCTTGAAGAAAGCGTCTCTGTAGTTGTCAAGTCCGATTCCGAAAGCCCAGTGGTCAGGCACCATTTTTAAACCGTATTTCCATATATATGCTCTGAGAGTTCCAAGCTGATCAATGTTTTTGCTCTCACCTGTTGCAGTTGATATCTCTGACTTTGTAAGTTCAAGCTTGCCTGTTATCTTGCCGCATACTATTATGACAAAGGCTATTACGGCTATCATGCATACAATAAGCAGGCACAGACGCTTTAATATACTTTTGAGCTTATCCTTTTCCAGTCCCTTGGCTTTCATTACGATCAGCGAAACTGCCAGAAAGAGAAGATATGCTGTAACGCCTACCCATGCAAGTCTTGCCTCTGTCGATAAAAGTGTATAGAAGCAAAGCATTGATATCGCAAATGTTATATTTCTTATGAGCTTGCTCTGTGTAAACAGGTAAATACCCGAGGTGCAGGCAAACATCAGAACGCTGAGACCTGCATACCAGTTTGAATGTTGTGTAAGTCCGTAGCTTCTTTTAAGCTCCAGGATAAGATCGGTATCATAATAACACTCGATCATGTATATTCCGCAGGTCTGAAGAGCTGCCACCACAGACTGTATGACCGTAACAAGTATGAAAACATTCAGTATGCTTTTTCTCATCTGCTTGTCATTTATCATAGTTCCTGCGAACATAAGGCTGAAATAAGCTACGAAATTGAACATCCATTCATCGTAATTAAATCCGTGCCATGTTGCCTGCTTGTTCATCGTAAACACCGCCGACAAAAGTGCAAATACGAACAGGAGCAGATACAGCAGATCAGAAAGATAATACTTTATTTTCTGATGTCTCAGAAAATGCACGATTATCGCAAATATTCCTATAAATCCTGCTATCTCAACTATAATAGGCTGACTTGCAAACGGCTGTGAATGTCTTTCATCAAATATTTCAAAAACAGGCAGAGAGATCATAACAGTAATTATGTAATAAAAGAAAAACCTCTCCGTAGTTATCATTTCCAGAAATCCTGATAGTCGTTTTTTAATTTCCTGCATATTTTCCCTCCTGAACCGTAATAAATACATTATATATCATCAGACAAATACTGTCAAGCAGCACAGCGTCTTTATACGGCTATAAATTCAAAGTCCTGATCTGTCCGACCGGCTTTTTCATTATACATTATATGCTCAGAATAGTCAATATATTTATTGATATTTCTGAGCCGAAACATTCCATAAACGTAAAAACGCCGTTCAAGCGGCGTTATACGTATTAATTCAGCTGTCTGTTTCCGAAGCTGCATACCCGAGCCTGTTGGAAACAATAATATAAATGGCACAGCCTGCGCAGGCACCTATGGTATTATGAAGTATATCATCAGACTCAAACAAACCCCTGCCCGTGTAATACTGCACAAATTCAATAAATACCGATAATGCAAGACCTGATATGGCAGTTGCCCTGATGCTCCTGAATCTGTCGGACAAAATAGGCAGCATAAATCCAAGCGGAAGGAACATAATAAGATTTCCGCCTATCTGCCCCGTCCAGTAGATATAATCACCGCTTTTCAGCATAGAGCTGACTTCCCATAACGGTCTAAGCACATGACGGCGCACTCCGGGTATCCTGTCAATAAGCGTTACATTCATAACGCAGTACAGATAAATGAGCATTGTAAATGCACACAGTAACTTTATCATAAGCTCAGAATAGCTGAGCTTTTTTAGTTTATCAAGTATTTTAGACATCTATCCTCAGCCCTTCCGTAATTTTTATACCCTATATAATAATAGTATACCACATATTTCTGAAATATGCAAGCAAAACAAAAAATTCGGGCAAAAGCCCGAATTTTTGTCATTTATTATATCCGTTAGGATTGTTTTTCTGCCAGTTCCATGAATCGCGGCACATATCCTCAAGAGTCTTTTCTGTTTTCCAGCCGAGAATTTTCAGTGCCTTGTCTGCATTTGCATAGCACTCTGCAAGATCGCCTGCTCTTCTCGGACCGTATACGTGATTTACCTTGATATCGTTTACTCTTTCAAAGGTGTCAACTATCTCGGTAACGCTGTAAGGAGTACCTGTACCGAGGTTGAATATCTCCATGCACTTGTTTGCAAGGATATAGTCTATAGCCTTTACGTGACCCTTTGCAAGGTCTACCACATGGATATAGTCACGGGTGCAGGTGCCGTCAGGTGTGGGGTAATCATTGCCGAATATGGTCAGACACTCTCTTCTACCTACTGCCACCTGTGATACATAAGGCATGAGATTGT
>CAMYYQ010000074.1 GCA_947303535.1 uncultured Ruminococcus sp. | reverse complement strand
CGTCTATAATGGCTCTGAAAGAGGTCTGCGGACTTACGGACAAGCCTGTGGACTCTCAGGTCATCGGATTTGGTCTGGCTCCGAGAATAAATGCCGCAGGACGCTTCGGTTCTCCCAAAACAGCGGCGGAGCTTTTCCTCTGCGAGGACTATGACGAAGCTCTCACAGCCGCCCGTGAACTGGACAGGCTCAATAATATGCGCAAGGACGCTGAAAACTCGATCATTTCCGAAATAGAAGCCATGATAGATGAAAGACCTCAGCTTATCCGGGAAAGAGTAATCTTCCTCTGCGGTAAGGACTGGCATCACGGCGTTATCGGCATTGTTGCTTCGAGGATAGTGGATAAGTTCGGAAAGCCCTGCTTCATTGCTTCCGACACCGAGGGAGAGATACGCGGTTCAGCCCGTTCTTTCGGAGAATTCTCTGTATTCGGCGCACTTACTGCCTGTGCAGATGTGCTTGAAAAGTTCGGAGGACACCCGGGTGCAGGCGGCTTCACTATAAAAACCGGAAAAGCTGAGGAGTTCAGACAGCTCCTTGAAAAATACGCTCTCGAAAACCACAAGGTCATGCCTTTGGCGGAGATCAAAGCCGATATACCCATATCTCCCACGGAGCTTACCGTTGAGAATGTACAGGGACTCAGCGTTCTCGAACCCTTCGGCACTGACAACGAAAAGCCCCTTTTCTACATTGAAAAAGCTGAGATAACCGATATAACGCCCCTTTCTGAGGGTGCTCACTCAAAACTGCATATAAAGCTGGGCTTCACTCAGGCTGATGCACTCATATTCAGAAAGTCACCGTGGGAGCTGAACGTTGCCAAAGGCGACATATGCGACATGATAGTCAACCTCGGTATCAACGAATTCCGCGGAAAGACCTCGGTAAGCATAGTGGTATGCGATATACGTCCTCATATGTTCGAGCAGAACAAGTATTTCGCGGCAAATTCCGCCTTTGAAGCTTTCCTGCGCGGTGAGGAGCTTCCGCAGAACTACTATCCAAGTATGTATCCGTCACGAGATGACGTTGTAAAGATATACAAAGCTATCCCCGATGAGGGAATATGCTCCGATACACTGTATATAAGGCTCAATGACAGAAATATAAATTACTGTAAGTTTTGCATAGCCACAGAAGCACTCAGACAGCTGGGACTGGTCACAGTCTCATGTTCAGATACAAAAATAAAAAGAGTCAGGGTCTCGCAGAAAGCCGATCTGGACTCGGCAGCCATACTTGTTTCCCTCAGGAGCAAGCTGGCAAAAAGCCACTGATAAAGGAGAATAGATATGACAGATGACATGAATGTATCAAATCTCATACATCACGAACGGGAGATACCCATACCCGAGTCGGCTCTACCCAGCGATCCGGAGGACTTTCTCAAGGATATCCCCGATTTCAAGGACGATTTCACCATTGAAAAGATCATACAGAAAATACTCACCGACGACAAGCAGTATGACCTGAGCAAGATAATCTCCGCCTATGAGTTCGCTGCAAAGGCTCATGACGGTCAGAAGCGTTCATCGGGTCAGCCCTATATAACTCATCCGCTGGCTGTAGCCTATACCCTGCTTGAACTGGGTATGGATACGGATACCATATGCGCTGCACTTCTTCACGATGTAGTTGAGGACACAGATGCTACTCTTGACGATCTGAAAAAGCGCTTCGGTCAGGACGTTGCACTTCTCGTTGACGGCGTAACAAAGCTGAGCAAGATACCTACCTCCACAAAGGAGGAACAGCAGGCTGAGAATATCCGCAAGATACTCCTTGCCATGTCTCAGGATATCAGAGTAATGATAATCAAGCTCAGTGACCGTCTCCACAATATGCGCACACTGAAATACCGTCCTCTTGAAAAGCAGCGGAATACCGCCCTTGAAACAATGAACATCTATGCTCCTATCGCTCACAGGCTCGGTATCAGAGCCATGAAGGAGGAGCTTCAGGATCTGGCTTTCCATTTCCTTGATCCCTATGCTTATTCCGAGATAGAGAATATCCTGGAAAACAAAAAGGAAGAGCGTGAAGCCTTCATCGAGATAATCAAGAGCCGTATCGCTCAGCGCTTCAAGTCGGAAGATTTTTCTCAGCCCCCTCAGATAGACGGAAGAGTAAAGAGCATATACAGCATCTACCGCAAAATATTCATCAATCATAAGAACATAGACGAGATATACGATAAATACGCTGTACGTATAATCGTTACTACTATTGCCGAGTGCTATAACGTTCTCGGACTTATTCACGATATGTTCAAGCCTCTGCCTAACCGCTTCAAGGACTATATCTCCACCCCCAAGAACAATATGTACCAATCTCTCCACACCACTGTTCTCGGCAAGGAGGGTATCCCCTTCGAGGTGCAGATACGTACTTGGGATATGCATGAAACTGCCGAATACGGTATCGCCGCACACTGGAAGTACAAAGAGGGCATACAGGGCAAGGACAAAATGGAACAGCGTCTTGCATGGGTTCGTCAGGTCATCGAAGCCCAGCAGACCTCAGATGACGTTGAGGAGATAGTCCGCATCATCAAGACTGACCTTGACCCCGAGGATATAGTCGTTATGACTCCAAAGGGTATGTCCGTGAGCCTGCCTATAAATTCCACTGTCATAGACTTTGCTTATCGTATCCATACGGAGATAGGTCACAAGACCACAGGTGCAAAGGTGGACGGCAGGATAGTACCGCTTGATTATAAGCTCCAGACAGGTCAGATATGCGAAATAATCACCAGCAAAGACCCCGACAAGGGTCCTAACCGTGCATGGCTCAATATCGTCCAGACCAACGAAGCACGCTCGAAGATCCGCTCATGGTTCAAAAAGGAACGCCGTGAGGAGAATATCATCGAGGGTAAGGCTCAGCTCGAACGTGAATTCAAGCGTCACAGGATAAACCTGAGCGAAGAACAGTACACCGAGTTCCTACAGGACGACTTCAAGCGTCATAACTGCGATACTCTCGAAGATTTCTATGCTTCCATAGGCTATGGCGGTATACTGCTCTCAAAGATAATGCCCCGCCTTAAAGACAAATACGAAAAGCAGCATGAAAGCGACGAACCGTCTGTAGTACCGCTCATCAAGCCAAAGCCAAACGGACGCAGCAGCATAGTACTTGACCAGATAGACGATATGCTCATAAAGTTCGCACAGTGCTGCAATCCTCTCCCAGGAGATGATATCATCGGCTTTATCACACGAGGCTATGGCGTATCGGTACACACAACAAGCTGTACCAACTACAAGGCAGCTCTGGCAAGAAACAATCCCGAGGAGCTTGACCGCTGGGTGGATATACAGTGGACCGACAACAGCGATACTCAGCTCCAGACAAGTTTTGAGGTAACTGCTACGGACAGAGTGGGACTTGTTTACGATATTTCCGCTATCCTCTTAGAAGCAAGAGTGCCTATCGTACATTCCGCATCGAGAGTCCTCAAAAACGGAAATGCACTTTTCGAGGGTACTATCGTTATTTCCAGCACGGAACAGCTCAAGAACCTTTTCGAGAAGCTCAGAAAGATAAAGGGCGTTATTTCCGTAGAAAGAGCCGCTATTTAAGGAGTAATGAACATGAAGATACATCATTTACAGCTCGGACCTCTCCGCGCTAACTGCTATATAGTCGAGACTTCCCCGGGAAGATGCGTTGCCGTTGATATCGGCGGCGACAGCAGACTTTTTCTGGAATTTCTCAAAATGAGAAAGCTCCGCCTTACAAAGATACTCCTCACCCACGGTCACTTCGACCACATCGGCGGCGTTGAGGAAGTCCGTAAGGCTACGGGAGCTGAGGTATATATCCATGAGCTTGACGCACATATGCTTGAAAGTGCAGCTCATTCACTGGCTGCGGATATGTCATTTATGACATTTACTCCCGTTACCGACTGGACCTGCGTTTACGGCGACTGCTATATCAATGACGGAGAATGTGAATTCCGAGTACTCCATACTCCGGGACATTCACAGGGCAGCGTGTGCTATATCTGCAACGATGTCATGTTCTCGGGAGATACACTTTTCTGCTGCTCTGTGGGCAGGACTGACTTCCCCGGAAGCAGTGCCTCCGCTATGACCTATTCGCTGAACAAGATATATCACCTTAACGGCGATTACAAGGTATACCCAGGTCACAACGAGACCACCACCCTTGACTATGAACGTGAATCAAACCCATATCTGGGACAATTCAGAGGAAAAAATGACGACTGATAATTCAAAAATGCCGATTGTACTGATCGGCAATTCTTTTAAATACGAGATAGAAGCCACATTGAAGCTCTTCTTCAATACTGCCCGTTATTCCTTCGGAAGTGACCGCAGCGAGGCTTCGGGAGATGCATATGTTATCGCTGAGGTAAACGGTGACACTCTTTCCGCAGAAGTAAAGCTCCGCGGAGAAGCTCCCGTAAAGAGAAGTATTACTGTTGATGATACTCAGGACAAGGAGCACGAGATATGCCGCCTTATCTATCATATTCTCTCCGAAAAAACAGGCATTGCTCCCCCCTGGGGACTTATGACAGGCATCAGACCCGTGAAAAAGGTCGTTGAGCTCATGCGTCAGGAACTACCAAAAGATGAGATATTCGCAAGACTCAGAGCTAAATACGAAGTCACGGACAAGAAATTGCAGCTCGCCTATGATACGGCTGTAAATCAGCTCCCCATACTTGACAGGATAGACAGCTCGGCTGTGAGCCTGTATGTGTCTATCCCTTTCTGTCCTACAAGATGCAGCTACTGCTCATTCGTGTCTCACTCTATGGACTCAGCTATGAAGCTGATGCCCGAGTATATTTCCGCACTCTGCCGCGAGCTTGAAATAATCGGAAAAATAGTTAAGGACACCGATACAAAAATAGATACTATTTACTTTGGCGGCGGCACTCCTACCTCTGTTTCGGCACAGGATCTCCGCACAATCATGGAGACAGTTGAGAAAAACTTCGACCTTGACAAGGTACGTGAATACAGCGTTGAAGCAGGCAGACCCGACACTATAACCGAGGAAAAGCTCCATGTCATTAAGGAGCTTGGTGCAGAGCGTATCTCAGTAAATCCTCAGACTCTCAACGATGATGTTCTGAAAGTCATAGGCAGACAGCACTCGGGCGAGGACGCAGTAAAAGCCTTTGAGCTTGCAAGGAAAGTGGGCTTCAGAAACATAAATACCGACCTTATTGCAGGACTGCCTACGGAGTCCGCCGACAGCTTCCGACATACTCTTGACCGCATGATAGAGCTTGATCCCGAAAGCATTACTGTACACACCCTGACTATAAAGCGTTCAGCTAATCTCTTCGAGAGCGGCAGTGCAAATATCAAAAATCCTGCGGCTGAAATGGTGGATCACAGTATCCCTGCACTTATGTCTCACGGCTATCTGCCTTACTATATGTACCGTCAGAAGAATACCGTAGACAACCTTGAAAACGTCGGCTACGCAAAAAAAGGCTTTGAAAGCTATTACAATATCTTTATTATGGACGAAACTCAGACTATTCTCGGTGCAGGCTGTGCTGCTTCCACAAAGCTTGTCTACCCTGACGGCAAGATAGAGCGTATCCATAATTACAAGTTCCCTTACGAATACATCAGAAGCTTCGACAAGCTCATGGATAAAAAAGAGGTGGTGACGGAATGCCTGAGAAAAATCAAGTCGGTACAGCCGAAATAACCGCACTTACTTCTGAAGGAAGCGGTGTATGCCGTGTTGACGGTATGGCTGTATTCGTACCCGAGACCGCTGTAGGCGATGTGTGCGAGATAAAGATAGTAAAGGTGCTGAAAAGCTATGCTTACGGCATCGTGGAGAAGATAGTTACCCCCTCGGCTGATCGTATCGAAAACACCTGCCCTGTTTATAAGAAGTGCGGAGGCTGTCTGCTCAGACATATCTCTTATGAGGCTGAGTGCCGCACGAAAAACGGCATAGTCCGCGATGCTTTTGAACGTATAGGCGGACTTTCTCCCGAATTTGACACATTTCTCGGTGCTGAAGAGACCGAGCACTACCGCAACAAGGCTCAGTACCCTGTTGCAAATATCGACGGAAAGACTGTATGCGGCTTTTTTGCTCCGAGAAGTCACCGTCTCGTACCTGTTACGGACTGCGCTTTGCAGCCGAAGATGTTCCGTGATATCCTCGACACTGTTATAGCTTACATAAACGAGAAGAAGATATCCGCATACGATGAAGCTTCAAATACGGGCATAGTCAGACATATCTACATTCGCCGCGGCGCACATTCGGGCGAGATAATGGTCTGTATCGTTGTGAGAAAGG
>CAMYYQ010000073.1 GCA_947303535.1 uncultured Ruminococcus sp. | reverse complement strand
TGTCGGCGATGTCTTCGGTGAAGACTATACAAAGGTCGTACAAGCTCAGCTTGATAGTGGGTTTGACATATCAAAGCTCTCTGCATGGGCGAGCGAATCGGGAGTAGATGTCGGCGATGTCTTCGGTGAAGACTATACAAAGGTCGTACAAGCTCAGCTTGATAGTGGGTTTGACATATCAAAGCTCTCTGCATGGGCGAGCGAATCGGGAGTAGATGTCGGCGATGTCTTCGGTGAAGACTATACAAAGGTCGTACAAGCTCAGCTTGATGCGGGCTATGATATCAATGACCTTCTCATATGGGGTATGAATAGCGGTATAGACGTCGGAACACTCTTTACCGAGGAATTCACTTCTAAGTATCAGGCACAGCTAAATTCAGGATTCGACGTATCACTTCTGCTTGAATGGGCGCTTACTAAAGGCGATGAAATCGGAGATATCTTCGGATACAATTTCCAGACCGCAGTCACAAAGTATATTTATGGTACTAACGATTTGATTTTCAACAATATCAACAGCGCCGCCGATGCCGCGCTATACAAAAGCGGAGATTATCAGATAGGCTACGCGCACGGAAGGTCAAAGAACGCAACAGGAAACTTCCTGAACATCGGACACGAAGGTATCATCGCCGAAGCAGGACCCGAACTGTTACAGGTGATGAACGGCGGCGTAAGGGTTACTCCTCTCACGCGGGAGGCGCGGAACACACCTGTCTCGCTCTCGGAGCAGGGCGGCGGTCAGAAGGTGGTATACGAGACAATCAACGTCTATGCACAGGTGAGCAACGACTACGATGTGCGGCTTCTCGGCGAGCGTCTCGCCGCTGAGAAAAAGAGCATCGAAGAATCGAAAGGAATCTGATATGAGCAAGTTTATTTTTAACGGCTTCGACAGCGAAGAGCTCGGGCTCATGATAACGCAGCCCATGCTGCGCCCTTCGTGGGCTCGCGAGATAAGCGAGATATCAGCCCCGGGGCGAACGAGTAAGATAATGCAGCTCGCCAAGACCTACGCGAACGCGAGCTTGACGGTACACTCGGTTATCCGCGACACCTCTCCCGAGAGCGTAAGGGCGATATATGCGGCACTCAACGGTTACGGACCATTGCAGCTCAGCTCGGCGGCGTCGGAATACGTCAACGCCTACGCCGAGCCGCTTGTTCCCTCGCCTGTCGCCATGCACACGGCGGAGCTCCTCGTCAACTTCCGCGTACTGCCTTTTGCTTACGCGGTCGAGCCTACCGTTGTGCAGTTGACTGCACAGCAGACCGTCGTCCCGAACGTGGGAACGGTCTTCTCCGCTCCCGAGATACGTTTTACCGCGACAGGGGAGACGGTAACTGTCACCGTCAACGGTCAAGATTTTATCGTGACGCTCACGGAATCGGAGCAGGGCAAGGAAATCATCATCGACTGCGAGGCGGAGGTCGCATATTACGTCTCCGATGGGCGGAAGGTGTCTATCAACGCCCAAACTGCGAACGACTACCCACTGCTGCATACAGGAGATAACTACGTATCGCTTACGGGTACAGTATCGGCAGCGAGTATCAACGTCAGAGAGAGGTGGTACTAATGGCAGACGTACTAATAGAAAGCTGGGCTGACTTAATCACAGAATTTAATGCAGCAACAGAAGCGACGACGTTTAGCATTGCTAACGATATTGACATCAATGACGAATACCCGACAAGCATTACAACTGCGGCAAAGTGTAAAAATTATGATATGGTTATAGAGGGCAACGGTCATAAAATAAAAAATCTCTTCTCAGATAATAACATCACTATTCTTAGCGGATATTCAACGAGCAAAAGAGTAACAATTAACGAGGTGGACTTCGAGAATGTGTATGTGACAGGAAGTGCAAAAGCTTTCGGAAATGCTATCTTTCAAAACTGCAACATAACAGCAAGCATTATTAACACGAGCTTATTTACTGGTAAGGTCACGCTTAGAGAATGCGGCGTGAAATGCGAAGGTTCGGGCGATTCTTCGATATTCGGAATCAGTAGCGATAATTTCTTTATGTACAATTCAAACTGCGAGCTTACTGGTCAATATAAGTCTATCTACACCTATTTGCAAAACACCTATATAGACGGCGATATAAAACAGGCTGGCACAAGTGGTGCTTTCTACTTCGGTGACGGTTCATATTTGTCTATTATTAACGCAATTATACAGATGAATGAAGCTCCAACTGCGTCAAACGCTTCGGCGCTTATATATAATACCGAGCGATTTACATTACCGGCTGGTAGTTCGTTCCCTGCGACGATGTTAGGTTTGCCAACCGACGATATTAAAAATCCGTCAGCGCTAAGAAGTTACGGCTTCCCTTGTCGGGGGTGATATGAGTGCATAGTACAACATTCACAAGCTCGGCGTGGCATCAAGGCAGATATGTGAACGGCGCATATGATGAAAATGAATATTTTATATCTTCTGATATGTTACCCATAGAAATGGGCATACAGGTTCTATCATTTTCTAATACCGGCAGCCAAACAATATGGCTTGAAATATACCACGCCGCTACATCACAAGAGCCTGCGTATTTTGAACCGCCTTATCAATCAACAAAGTGTAAGCTTAGAGTAAGATTATACGATGGAACAGGCACTCAAATCTCTTATGTATCAATTTCAATTGGTGGAGAAACAGAAGTTCCTAAAAGATTTATGGCACAGTATGCAATTATAGAGATTGAGGGCTATGATGATAGCTCTGCATATCGTTATAAGCTAAGACCGGACAGAGCCTCGTGCCGATATGCCCCCGCTGGACGCGACCGTGCAATCGTAGGCTCCGTCGAAGTCGGTATGCAATATGTGCAATGGTATATATATAATGACGGCTTCCCGAGAAATGACGAAGCGGAGTTGTTCCCAGAAGATTTTTCAGAGCCTTATCCAAAAGCAATGTGGCGCATTACAAACGGCTATAATAATGGCTTCCCGTATCACGAACTGCTCCCTGGTATCAGGCACGCAAATATCTATCCCGAGCTTCGCGAGAACGTCATACGCGTATTTGACAAGTCGGAGCCGCAGAACGGCTTCGCGGGCAACGGTCTCGCGATACTGCACCCGACGAGTTGTATATCCCTGCACAACGACGACCGCTGGGACATCAAGCTCAAGCACCCGCTTGACGAGTGGGGCAAGTGGAAACACCTGCTTGTCGTCAATATCCTCAAGGTCGACGGGCAGCTCTTTCGTATCAAGCGGCAGAAGCCGTACATCGACAGCAGCGGCAGATACATAGAGGTCGAGGCGAAGCACATTACTACCGACCTTGCGGACGAAGCCTGCAAGGAGGCAGAGTTCAGCGGCGGAACGGCGGGCGACTTCGTTCGATGGGCACAAACAAATGTAATGCATTGGGAGGACGAGCGCTATGCAGACCCGTATCAGTTCAACATCTCCGCCGCTTACGAGGGCACGCTACAGTCCGAGACCTACCCGCCCGCTACACTGCTTGGGCTTCTTGTGGGACTCGATAACAGCCTCCTTGCGCGGACGGGCGGCGAGCTCTACCGTGACAATTTTGATATCTCAATAAGTCCGCGAATGCAAGGCGCGAGGGATAACGCATTTTATATCCGCTACAGCCTCGATATGGTCGAGATATCGCAGGAGATAGACTACTCCGACTTCTGCACGCTGCTCTACTGCTACGACAACTGGGGTAACGTGTGGGCGGTGTCATATGCGGGGACCATTCAGTGGGCGATCCATCATCAGATAACGAAGATAGTCAAGTTCAACTATGCCGAGTATGACCCGGAACGTTTCAGCGCCGACTGTGATGCAATGAAGGCGGCGTCGTTCAAGCCGAAAGTCACGTACAAGATGAAGATGGCGGCACTGAAGAACGACCCGAAGTACGCCGATTTTCTGAATCTACAAAACTATCGCTACGGAGACAGCGGCACGATATACTGTCCCGAGCTGGACATCGAGACCACGCAAAAGATAATCGAGGTCGAGAAAAACGAGCTCACAGGCGAGATAGTGAGCATAACGCTCGGCAATATGAGGGACAGCCTCACACGCCCGTCGTATATGGGCAGTACGATTTCAAGCGGCTACTCCGTCGATGACAAGAATGCGGCAGCGATGCAGAGGCTTCTTGTTGGTAGTAATATAGCTTCATTGCAGAAGTTCCCTATCAATAGGCTTCGCATCTATAGGATAAAAACATTGCAAGGAGGATAATATGAGTACGACATATACAGAACATTATAACTTCGGGAAACAAGAAAACTATGCGGACTTGTTTTCAATGAAGGTTATCACTGATAATTGGGATAGCCTTGATGCTATCCTCTACGGTTTTAGTACAGGGAAGCAGGACAAGCTTTCAGCCACAAACAAGCTTTCTGTCGCATTCGTGGACTTCACGCCCGCTCAGATAGCAGCGCTCGGAAGCGGTATCACGGACGATGATGTTGAGCAGATAGATTTAAACAAAAATAACATTTCAAGTGTTCAATCACAAGCAAACTGGAACACGAATAATGGTGTGAAGAATTTGCTGAGTTTTGACGCCGATACGATGAAGTCTATAAATACAGGTGGTACATGGAGTGGCAATACTTGGTCTATAGGCAATAATGTTACATTGACCATTAATTCAGATAAGTCTGTTACACTAAACGGAACTGCGAATGCTGGAAAAACTATATATTTAACCAAAAATTTAGGAATGGCTGAAAATGCATATACATTAAGCACTGGCGCTCTTACAACAAAGTTATGGGCTGGAATTATTGAAGTTGGTGGCACTGAGAATAATTATACAGGTGCAACAACACACATTGATAAAACTTGTCAGCCGAACCATATTACGATTTATATTGAAAATGGCTGTACACTTAGTAATCTTACCATATACCCAATGCTCACGCTTAAATCTCTCTACGATGCAGACCGCACCTATCAGCCCTATGCCCTCTCGAATGTGGAGTTGACAGCAAAAGAGCAAGTCAATGAAAACAATATTTTATTGATTACACCTACGGTTTTAAAAGACCAAACAACAAGTATCGGAACAGATTATACACTTGTCGAGAGCTTAACGCAGACAACAACAAGCGGCAAGCTATGCAGAATATCAGCAGCACTTGCCTACAGTAATTACAGACCTCGCGGTATAGTGCTGTCATACTCCAACGATTCGTCAGATTTTGACACTGGCGATAAGCTTATATCAAAAAATGAAACTGCGGGAAATACCTATGAATTATCAGCATCGGCTATAATCACAAGGAATAATGTTCCTGTATATGTTTGGGCAAAAGCTGAAATAGCGAGGGAGGAACGTATTTACTCGATTATGGAGCAGTTAGGCGACTTGTAAATCAATAAAAAGGTAATTTATAGAGGAAACAGGAGGTAAAAAATGCAATACATAATAATGCTCGCAATTGTCCTCGGGCTCGCGCTCGTAGACTTCATATTCGGATTTCTCAAGGGTTACGTCAAGCACAATATCAACTCACAGAAAATGCGACAGGGCGGCGTGAATAAGCTCTGCGAGGTGATTATCATGCTGACCGCCTGCGGGCTCGAGATAGCGATTCGTCAGCTCGGACGCTACTACACGGGCGAGGTCTTCACGACATTCCTGATAATTCTTGGTGTAGCTGCCGCGATCCTTGTCTGTGGCTATATATCATTGATGGAGGTGATATCCATACTCGAAAACTACGCAGAAATCAATCCAAAGGCAAAATGGGTAAAACGGCTGCTCAAGCGGCTGACAGTCGTCGAAAACGAAAAGGAGGATTAGAATAATGGCTAAGAACGGCATAGATGTCAGCGAGTGGCAGGGCGTCATCGACTGGGAAGATGTCAAGGCTTCGGGCAAGGTTGATTTTGTAATTCTGCGGGCAGGCTACGGAAAGTACGCCTCGCAGAAGGATAAGCAGTTCGAGCGCAACTACAGCGAGTGCAAACGCCTTGGCATTCCCGTCGGCGCATATTGGTACAGCTATGCGGTCACGGAAAAAGAGGCGAAGGAGGAGGCTTCCGCCTGCCTTGAGGTGCTCGCCGATAAGAAGCTTGACTACCCGCTTTACTTCGACCTCGAAGAAAAAAAATAATTATATAAATTTTAATAACTGCTCGAATATGGTGAAGGTATTCTACACGAGCACCGAGCAGGGCGGCTATTTCTCGGGACTGTATATATCCCGTTCGCCGCTTACGCAGTATATCAGCTCCGCCATCCGTGAGCGCTTCGCCCTCTGGGTGGCAGAGTATGGTCCGAAGTGCAACTACAACGGCACCTACGGTATGTGGCAGCGGAGCTCCGAGGGGCGTATCGCGGGTATAGACGGGAA
>CAMYYQ010000072.1 GCA_947303535.1 uncultured Ruminococcus sp. | reverse complement strand
CAAGCACAAAATTATAAACGAGACTACGGGTCTTGTGTCATGCAAGGTCACAGGCAAGCTCGTTTACGTAAACAAGGAACGCATAATATGCGATATCCCCGAGGCTTTAAGAATTTGCATAGAGGGCGGAAATAATGACAGTAAATAAAAACGGATACGCTGTTAAGGTCACTGACATCTCATCACTTTATGAGCTTGTCGGTGCGGCTGAACAGCTAAGCAGCGCTTGTCTCGTCATCGTATATCCTCAGAGCAGCACTGTTGTGGGAAATACAGAGGAAGAGATCTCTGCTGTAAGAGAGCTCCTCAGAAGTGCTGATTTCATCACAGCAGCAGCTTTTGATGACGATGCAGACGAAAAGCTTGCTCACGAATTCGATCTCAGACTGAAAAGCAGCGAGGTCGATGAGTACGTGGAAAAGCTTTTCAAGGACAAGGCAGAAAAACAGATAAAGGAGATAAACGCCTGTTTCACAGCATCGCGTACAGCTCCTGCGGAAAAGGTGCTCGAGATCGAATCGAAAGCATTCTACCGCCTTATGGCAGACAAGAACGGAGGTAACTCCAATGAATGAAAACAACGGCATGATACTTGAAGAACAGGACGGCGTCCTCATTCTTTCAATGAATATGCCAGGCAATAATCTTATGACAGCTGACTTTTTCAGAGAGTATGAAGCCGTTATGGCTGATATCGAAGAAAAAGCTGCAAATGGCAATTATAAAGGACTAATAATCAAAGGAGCGGGCAGACATTTCAGCGTCGGTGCTGATGTAGATGCTCTGTCGGAACGCTCGGCAAATGAAATCTACGACGACTCTACAGGGATACTTCCCGAGGGTCATATCAGACAAAAACATTTCTTCACATTTCTTCGTAATCTCCCGTTCCCCGTCATTAGTGTGGTAACGGGTTTCTGTATCGGTTCAGGCAGTGAGATCGCTGTCAACAGCCACTACAGGATAATCGAAAAAAACGCAAGAATAGGTCAGCCTGAATCCACTTTCGGAATTCTTCCTGCACTGGGCGGAGTTGCAAGAACTATCGAAATATGCGGTATACAGAATGCCTATGGTCTTGTAATGTCAGGTGAGCTTATCCCTGCCGAAGAAGCCTTCGATCTTGGCTGGGCAGATATCTTCGCAGAAAAGAAACAAGGTATGGCAGAGGCAATGGCTCTTATCGCATACATCTCAGAAAAGTACGAAAAATTCGATCACGATAACTACAAAGCTTACATCACCTCTTACTTACTAAGCAAGGAGGCATAAGCATGAAAATAGGTATTATCGGCTACGGAAAAATGGGAAAGGATATTTTCTCGCTTTTCTTTGACAAGCTTGCCGATGCACAGTTCGTTGTCATCGACCTCTTCGGTTCCGAGGAAAACACAGCGGCAGTTCTGAAAACACTTGGCAAGAGCCTTAAACGAAAAAAGATAACCGAAGAACAGTATGAATACAAAAAGGACTCTTTCCTGTTCACAGACGATACAGCTGCTCTCAGCGGCTGCGATATAGTAATAGAAGCCGTATTTGAAAACATGGCTGCCAAGAAGGATATCTTCGCAAAGGCAGCAGCGGCAGTTTCAGAGGACTGTCTCCTGCTTTCAAACACTTCCTCTCTGGACATCGCCTCAGTATTCGAGGACGTTCCTTATAAGGGAAGATGCTTCGGATTACACTTCTTCTATCCCGTAAAGCTTACAGGATTCGTAGAACTCAATATACTCCCTGATACCGCCGACAGCTGTATAAACAAGGCTGCCGAGCTGGTAAAGACAGCAGGCAAAAAGCCTATCGTATTTTCAAATGAATATCATATCTATCTCAATCAGATACTTGCTTGCATGGTCTCTCACGCAATTTATCTCCGCGAGAGCCTGAACATCTCAGCAGCCGAGCTCAACAAGGGACTGGCAGAAATGTTCCCCGTTGCACCGCCTTTCGAGGTGCTTGACAGTGTAGGTCTCGGACTTATGGCAGGAAGTCCCGATAACTTCCGTATCGAAAGAAACAAAGGGCTTCTCGGATACGGCTGCGAAAAAATGAACGGCTGGCTGAATGAAGGCTGCCCTAAGGAAACTATGTGTTTCCTTGACTTTATGAAGGAGCATGAGACCGAAAGCGGAAACTCATGCGAAAAAGCTCCGCTTTATATGGCTGCTCTTATACTTAACGAGACAGTCAATGCCGCCTGCGAATACAGCGGCGACAAAAACGTACTTCTTGAAGCTGTACAGGATACACTCGGTATCGCCGAGACTCCTGCCGAGTATCTTGAAAAGTACGGTATCGAATCATTGTTTGCAGCTCTTGACGAACTGCACAGCAAAACTGGCTTTGGCTCGTACATACATCAGAGCAAGGATGTATGGCTGAAAACATTGGCATAAACCCACACGATATCTGATATGAGGTAAAGAATTTATGAAAAAAGTTGTTATTACAGGCATTGGTGCCGTTACATCAATAGGCTATACTGCCGCGGATTACTGGAATGGTCTGATCTCAGGCAAATGCGGCATGAAGACTATCACACGTATCCCCCTCGACAAGCACGACACTACCGTTGCTGCCGAGGTTGATGAAGCATTTGAAGCTGAGGCAGGCAAATACTGGAAAAAGCGTCAGCTCAATGCGACCACTACTACCACAAGAATGGGACTTGCTTCCGCAGGCGAGGCTATCGCTGACTGCGGAATTGATATCACCACATACAACGGCAAGAAAGTCGGCGTTATCTACGGTGTTATCGACAACTCCTTCGAGGATTACGAGCTCGACAAGCCCCTCAACATAACTCTCAAGAAGATGCCTAACGAGCTTCCTGCTCTTGTTTCCATCAAATACGGCTTCACAGGTCCTTCATTCAACGTGAGCACAGCCTGCGCTTCATCAGCATATGCTATGGCTCTCGGAAAGCAGTTCATCGAATCAGGACTCTGTGATATGGTAGTCGCAGGCGGCATCTCGAATACAGTTACACATCTCGTTATAAGCGGATTCAATCAGCTTCTTGCTATGTCCGTAAACCCTGACCCTGCTACAGCAGCCCGTCCTTTCACAAAGAACCGTGACGGCTTCATCATGGGCGAGGGCGGCGGAACTGTTATCCTCGAATCCGAAGAATCAGCAAAGGCTCGCGGAGCTAAGATATACTGTGAGCTTGCAGGCGCAGCTATGTGCGGCGAAGCTTACAACCTTACAGCTCCTAAAACAGACGGCGTAGGCATGGCAGAGTCCATGAGACTTGCTCTTGACAATGCAGGCATCTCACCTGACGCTGTTGACTACATAAACGCACACGGAACTTCAACAGGTCTTAATGACCTCTATGAGACAAAGGCAATAAAGGAAGTATTCGGAGAAAGAGCTTACGATATCCCTGTATCATCTGTCAAAGCTTCTATCGGTCACACTCTCGGCGCAGGCGGCGCACTTGAAGCCATTGCCTGCATAAAAGCAATGGAAACAGGTATCGTACCTCCAACACTTCATTATGATGAACCCGACCCCGAACTTGACCTCAACTACGTTCCGAACAAGCCACAGGAACACAAGGTAGACGTTGCTATCTCAAACTCCTTCGGCTTCGGCGGACACAATGCAACTCTTGTATTCAAAAAGTACAATTAACACTAATTATGTTTGAATTAGGGAAGTTTTATATTCGTTCTCAATTGTCATGAAACTCAGCCCTTAGCCCTTAGCAGTTAGCAAATGTGTCGCCTTCGGCGAATAATTTAAATAATGTGAGCGTAAGCGAACTCCTTCGGCTAACGGCTAATGCCTAATGGCTAACGGCTGTATTACACAATGTTTTCTTCCCTATTTTACAGTATTAACAGTATCGAAAATGATCTAAATTAAATATAAAGGGTATTAAAATTTAAAGTTTGGAAAGATCGAAAGGATAAAAGGATATGCCTATCGCACAGATGAAAACTAACTTCAAGTTTGGTTCAGACGCTGCACGTACAACCTTTCTCGACGAAGCTGCATCAGAGCTTTCTGTAATACTCAGAAAGCCTCTTCCTGCAATAATGGTAATGCTCGATGACTGTTCAATGTATATGAACAAGAGCGAGGATACCGTATTCTTTGCGGAGTTTCGTTACATACTCCCACAGGAATGTGCAGACTGCAAACCGGAATTTCTTAAAGAGCTTGCTGACAGAATGCTGGCTCTTATACAAAAGCACACCCATGTTGACCCGTACCGTATCTATATGCAGTTCACGGAAATGACAAGGGAAGGTGCATGGCGTTACACAGGCTGACCCTATATGAAAGGATAAGATAAATATGAAATGGGCTATAAGAGATCTGCTCAACCCCGTAGCTACACGTTCGCTCCTCTATGGAGCTGACCCCTTTGACCTTGAATACATACTCAAGAAGATAGATAATATCAAGGTCAAGAGCGGCAAACAGATACAGGCTGTATGGCTTGATGAATGGCACGAAAAAATAGACCGCTATACTGAGCTCCGCGACAAGGCAGAGAAAGCAGGCAACAAGATCTCTGCAAGAGAATATGCAAGAATGATAACACAGTGTCATTATGCTTGCTTTATGGTAAATATCGAAGATGTAGAACATAAGACAGAAATATATAGAGGACTGGAAGAAAGCTACAAACACTATATCAAGCTCTGTAAGAACAAAGTAGAATATATTGAAATAGATACTAAATACGGCAAGATCCCTGCATACATACACTACCCTGATTCAGGCAGAAAAACAGGCTATCCTGTAGTTATCACATACTCAGGTATCGGAAGCTGCAAGGAAGAGCTTGAAATGCTGGCTGCTCCACTCAACGAAAGAGGTATCGCAGTCATCACACCTGATATGCCCGGTGCAGGTGCAGCAATAATCCACAATAATATCAAATGCGGCGGCAAACAGATAGAGGCTGCATTCAAGGGAATATACGACTTCATAAAGGATTCACCCAAGCTCGATGAAAACAACATCGCAAACTTCGGACTCTGCATGGGCGGCGGATACGCTTTCCGTGCAACAGTAAAGAATAAGAAGGTAAAGGCTTGCGTAAGCCTGTTCCCTCTCCTTATGAACTTCGCAGATCAGGGAAGTATCCCTGTATGGATGAAGCGCGGAAAGTGGAGTTCATATCAGTACGCTGACGACTATCTTGAGGGTATGAAAACTCTTGAAGAGGGTACTCACAAGGCAGACTTTCTTATGGTATACAGCAGCGATGACAACTGGATGACTCCCGAGGCTTCACAGAAGCTTCTCGACAAGGCTCAGGGCTACAAGGAGAGCATACACATACAGGACAAGCCTGCTTACGTTTCCGAGGAAACTATCATGCACGCAATGCCTGTTGGTGAGCAGTATCACTGGGTAAAGCATATCGCAGCAGACTTCATCGCTGAAAGACTTAATGGGGGAAAATAAAAATGTCAGAAAAATTTTTCGATTACTACGAAAAATACGCTAAGGAAACACCTGATAAGGTGCTCCTGAGAATTGATGAAAACGAGCTCACATACGCTCAGTTTATGGAAAAGACAGCCGTTCTCGGCTCTGCAATGAAGAAGATAGGCATTGGCGAGGACGACAAGGTGGGCATCTGTATGCCTAACAGCATCGAATGGTTCATCGTTTACTGGTCAGCAGTAAGAATAGGCGCACAGCCTGTTCCTATGGACCCTCAGAGCGGCTCGCTGGAGCTTTCAAAGCTTATCCCTGCTACCACATCAAAGGTAATGTTCATTACCGAAAAGTACAGAAACAACAATATCATCGCAGCCGTAAGTGCTCTTGTACCTTCACAGATAACACTCGACAAAGTTATATGCTTTGCGGACGAGAGCCTTATCCCTGCTGACTCCTGCTATATTTCCGCTGAAAAATTCATGGCAGAATACGGCAGCAGTGAGTGCGATATATACGAGCCTGCATATCTCCATACACTGTCACTTGCCTGCACATCAGGCAGCACAGGTATCCCTAAGCTGCTCTCAGTACCTTCGGGCGGATTCCTTTCCACACAGAAGGACATGGGCGACTACCTCGAATTCAGGTCTGACGACGTAATGATGCTGGGCATGACCCTCTATCATCAGGGCGGCTTCGGCATGGGACAGCAGATGGTTCTCAAGGGCGGTACAGTTATGTATCAGCCACAGTTCAACCCTGTAACATTCCTTGAAACAATACAGAAGTACAAGATAAGCGTTATCCAGCTCACATCTACACTGGCAAAGGTGCTCCTTTCCACACCTGACTTTGACAAGTACGACCTTTCAAGCGTTCGTATAAGCTACTGGGCAGGAGAAGTTCTCCCTAAGGAGATAGCTGATATCTTCGTTGAGAAGCTTGGT
>CAMYYQ010000071.1 GCA_947303535.1 uncultured Ruminococcus sp. | reverse complement strand
GGCTTGTCAAGTTTTGCAGCCTTGTCCACCGATGCAACTGCACGGGTAGTACCGTTTGCTGCTGCGATCTCAGCAACGTCACTGTCAGCCATGAAACATTCTACGGTACAGCCAAGCTTGCCGAGAGCTTTTTTGTTCACTCCCGACTTTGCCATATTGGTATCGGTAACTATGACAGCTCCCTCGGAAAGTGCAGCAAGTGCTTTCTGAACAGCCCCCTCTGAGAAATACATATTGTCATAGTAATCAAAATCCGCTGTAGTATGTATCGCTCTCATAACTATGGGACGTATGTCCTCAGGGAGCTTTCTGTCGCCCAGCTCTGACTCTATTATCTCGAAGCTCCTGCGTTCGATGTCCTGGGGAAGGACGTATTCAAGCTCCATTTTATATCCCCTCCTCGATTATCCTATAAAGCATATCCATATCAATGCTTCCGCGCACTCCCTCAGCAAGCATATCGAACTGCGCCTGCTTGTATTCTTCTCTGTCAACAGTACCGCCGCGATAAGGGATATCCTTACGTTCAAACAGGTGTCGGACAAGTCTTTCCGAAACATACTGGCTGTCAAATATACCGTGTATGTAACAGCCGCAGACATTGCCCTCATAAGCGCCGCCGCAGTCCAGAAGCTCAGGGCTGTCGCTTTCTGTAGTTCCCATATGTATCTCGTATCCTCTGAACTCCGCACCGCTGAGAAACTCCCAAAATCCGTCGATATTGCAGAAATTCCCCTCTATCTGAGTCTGTACCTTTTCCGAACCGAATACAGTTCTGCATTTCAGCAATCCCATGCCGCGTATGCTGCCGCCGCCCTCACTTCCGAGAGGATCGGATATGCTTTCGCCAAGCATCTGAAAACCGCCGCATATACCGAACACAGGAACGCCCTTTGATACAC
Source organism: uncultured Ruminococcus sp. (assembly GCA_947303535.1). The sequence goes on along the minus strand of CAMYYQ010000071.1, from coordinate 5,496 downwards.
ATCGTCCTATTGCTGTTTCCATGCCGCTCTCACGCAGCCATTTCATATCGGTAATGGTACTCTTGGTACCTGGGATTATTATCATGTCAGGAGTATCGAGCTCATCGTATTTCGTTACGTACCTCACGCTTACGCCGTCATACTGAGCGAACACATCAAAGTCAGTAAAATTGGATATTTTAGGGAGTCTTATCACAGCTATGTCAATGATGCCTTTACAGCCTCTGCTGTCAAGCTTGCGTGAAAGACTGTCCTCGTCCTCAATGTCACAGCGGAGATAAGGAACAACTCCGAGAACAGGCTTGCCGCCACGCTGCTCAAGTATATCCCTGCCGCTGTCAAACAGTGATATATCTCCTCTGAACTTATTCACTACAAGTCCCTTTACCATATCAAGCTCATGCTTTTCAAGGAGACTGAGAGTACCGAGCAGCTGTGCAAAAATGCCGCCCCTGTCTATATCTCCCACCAGAAGCACGGGAGCTTTTGCAAGCTCTGCCATGCCCATATTCACGATATCATCGGATTTCAGATTAAGCTCAACAGGACTGCCTGCCCCCTCGATAACGATGATATCATGCGCAGCCGAAAGTGCATTATAAGACTCCATTATCTGCGGTACAAGCTCGCGCTTGCGTTTGAAGTACTCGGCAGCAGTCATATTGCACACAGCTTTTCCGTTGACGATTATCTGTGAACCGCAGTCAGTAGTTGGCTTTAACAGTACGGGATTCATCAGCACCGACGGCTCAACTCCTGCGGCTTCTGCCTGCATAGCCTGTGCCCTGCCTATTTCGCAGCCGTCAGAGGTTATGTAGGAATTAAGTGCCATATTCTGTGATTTGAGAGGTGCGCAGGAATAGCCGTCCTGCTTGAAAATGCGGCAAAGTGCAGCCGCAAAAAAGCTCTTTCCTGCGTTGGACATAGTACCCTGTATCATTATTGCCTTAGCCATTGATGCACCTCCTGAGTACGGAAATCAATATTTCATTTTCTTCGTGTTTTTTTACTGCAATACGGTAAAAGCTGCCGTCAAGTCCGCTGTAGTCGCCGCAGCAGCGCAGAAGTATCTTCTCTTTAAGCATACGCTCTCCGAGTTTTTCATCTGCTCTGAACAGTATAAAATTCGCATCTGACGGATAGTTTTTTATCCCGAGGATATGCAGCTCTTTTTGCAGATATCCCCTTTCTTTTTTCACAAGCTCAGTCGCTGCGCGAACATATTCTTCTTCACCTAAAGCAGCCATACCTGCCGCCTGCGCAGGTGTGGAAACGCTCCAGTACTGCCCCGTACAGGCTATTCTTTCAGCTATGCCTTTATCCCCGCAAACAATGTATCCAAGCCGCAGTCCAGCCATTGCATACAGCTTTGTGAAAGACCTGAGAACTATAGTTTTTTTGTTCATGCAGTTCATAGCTGAAAGCTTTTCAGCACTTTCCGTAAAGCCAATAAAGCTTTCATCGCAGAACATAAACGCTCCCGTCTGTTTACATTCCTGAGATATTTTTTCAAGGATATCAGGCGCAATAATTCTGCCTGTTGGATTGTTCGGAGTACACAGAAATACCATATCATGACCGCTAATATGGGATAGTATCTCTCCCGTCACTTCAAAATCATTTTCCTCGGAAAGAATGTATTCATCGACATTGCAGCCGTTTTCCGAAAGTGCCTTTTTGTACTCGCTGAACGCAGGCGAAACTATAAGCGCAGTCTCAGGTTTGAACGCAGAAACAGTACGATAAATAAGATCGTCTGCACCGTTTCCGCAGACAATATCATCAGCCGAAATGCCATGCTTTCCCGACAGTTTTTCACGAAGCTCCCTGCATAACGGATCAGGATATACGTCCGAAAATGCAGCAGCTTCAGCAGCCGCCCGACGTACACTTTCAGACATTCCGAGCGGAGAAAGATTTGCTGAGAAGTCATACTGGATATCAAGTGAAAGGTCATTTCCGCCATGTTTACCGTTCAGCATAAGATACCTCCCACAATTACACATCTGACTGCAAGAGCAGCTGCAAATACAAGAGCAGAGCTTGCATACATAAGCCTGTTTGCACGGCGTATATCTTCGTTCTCTATCGGGCGTTTCCTGTCGCCGATGAACTGCTTCTTATGAAGCTCCCCGAAGTAATAGGCATCACCTGCAAGCTGAACTCCGAGAGCACCTGCACAGGCTGCCTCTGTCTGAGCTGAATTAGGACTTGCGTGCTTGCGTCCGTCGCGTATCCAGATGAGATAAGCGTCCCTGCCGCTGAGTCCCATAACAGGTGCAGTCAGCACCATAGCAAGAGCCGTAAGACGCGATGGAAAATAGTTGAGAACGTCGTCGAGCTTCGCAGCAAAACGTCCTATTTCAGCATATTTTTCGTTGGTGTAGCCTATCATTGAATCCATAGTATTAACGGATTTATAGAAGGCTCCGAGAACAGCTCCTCCCAGTGACATATACATTATCGGAGCTGTAACGCCGTCGGAAGTATTCTCAGCTACAGTCTCCACAGCAGCCTTTATGATGCCCTCTTTGTCGAGGACTTCCGTATCACGTCCCACTATCATTGAGACAGCATTTCGCGCTCCCTCAATGTCATTTTTTCCAGCTGCACGATACACCTTCATGCTCTCATCTCTGAGACACTTCGCAGCCACAAGATAATAGCACATTATACCCTCCGCAAAAGCTCCAAGCCACAGGGATATTGAGTACAGAACAATGAGTATCAAAAGAGGCACCGATACCGATATAAATATCACTGTCAGTGCAAGAAAAACTCCGCCCTTTCGCAGATCATTGCTCATTTTTCTGCGCACAAAGGCTTCAAGGCGTGATATGAACTTACCGATGAGCCTTATAGGGTGCGGCAGGCTGTAAGGGTCGCCCAGTATACAGTCCAGCACCGCTGCAATAACAAGCGGCAATGCCGCAATAATGTAATTCATATTTTCTCCGTTACTGTAATATTTTTTCCGTCAAATTCTGTGATATATCCGTGACCGTTGGCGATATGCCAGTCGTAATAGCCCTTATGCGGAACTGCGAAATGCTCAAGTATAGCCATGATAGTACCGCCGTGAACTACAAATGTAAAATGCTCGTCCTCGCCTGCATTTTCAATACACTTCAGAAATCCGTTTATACATCGCTTTTTGAAATCCGCAGGGGTTTCACCGTTTGGGAAAGAAGCTTCACCGCCGCTGTCAATCCAGCGCTGATAACGGCTGTCCATAGACAGCTCGATGTAATTCTTTCCCTCGAAGTCGCCGAAATCACACTCTCTCAGCTCATGACAAATCGTCATTTCAGCAGACGGGAATATAAGCTCCGCAGTCTGTACACAGCGTTTCATGGGACTGCAAAACAACTTGCCGCATTGAGGATAGTCTATTTTCATAAGCTCGGCAATTCCCGAAAATGCAAGGGGCTCGTCAGTTCTTCCAATGTATCTCAGCTCGGTATTTCCTGCTGTTTTCCCGTGACGAATAAGATCTATCCTCACTTGCTGCCTCCTTTCAGGAACTCCGCAATACCGCATATAACACGCACAACAATATCGCTTTCGGCAGCTATTATACAGCCGCATCGTCCCACGTTTTCGCGGTATACACGCTCACATTTTTCCATTGGAACTATACCGCAGCCTATCTCGTCCATAATGATAGTGCATTGGCTGTTCTCGCGGCAAAGCTGCTGCGTAAACTCAACGGGGTCAGTTCCCATATCCATAAGCCTCGAAACAAGCCTGTGATAATCACTTATACATACTGCCGAAAACACCTTTTCCATATCGCAGTCCGAGCCGCGCATTACCTCATCAGACCTGATGCCAAAGAGCTTGCAGGCAGTCTCAGTCTGTCCCTGATAAGCTCCACCTGTGATAAATCTCATGGTCAGACCACCTCCGTAAGCTTGAATACCACCGCCGCTGTCAGTGCAATGACAAGCTCGCACATTTGCAGGAACCAGCCTGCAAGATCACCCGTTATACCGCCGAATTCCTTATACGAAATATGATGATAATATATAACAGTAAGAAGTACAGCCGCAGTTACTGCCGCACCCGTTGTAAGGTCGATACACATCATTGCAGCACAGGAAATAACTGCAAATGCTGAAAGGACACAAACACTTATTTTCTTATGGGCAGGCTCTGTGAAGCTTTGCAGCGTTCCCTCTTTTTTGGAAGCCTTAAAAGTCATGGCAGTAAGTCCGCTGATTGCTCTTGAAAGAACATATCCGAAGCTGATAAACAAAGCTCCCTCGAACAAAAAAAGCTCCGACAAGGCGGCTGTGCATACAATAAGATAAACACCAAGCTTGATAGCGGCAAATGCGCCGATATGAGAGTCCTTGAGAATAGCAAGCTTTTTCTCCTTATCGCCCCACGAAGCTCTCGCATCACAGGTATCGCAGAAGCCGTCAAGGTGAATACCGCCTGTAACAAGAATATTTATCAGCATTACCACTGCTCCGAACATAAAACTGCCGAAACAAACTTCCTCGCAAAGCATCTGCCACAGCACTGTAAGTACACCTATAACTGCACCGATAACAGGAAAAAAACAAAGCGAATAACGCCTGTTTTTTTCATTCCATTCTATCTTCGGCATGGGTATACGCGAGTACATCTGGAATGCCGAAATAAAAGACTTTAACAAAGAACCGCTCCTTTCCGCGGTACGGGTATACCGTAAACACATTCTATGACATTATCAGCAAATTCGGCTATTTTTCGGTTAATATCCGCAAGCTGACTTATGTAGAGAAGAGTCTCTGCGGAGTACTCCACACCGTCGCAGCTCACTTCATTTGTCACCATGATAAGCTCCGAAACCTTCGCAGAAAGTGCTCTTATATCGGAAACTATCTTATCCGCAGGCTTGAAAATATCGCTGCCCACAAACATCTCATTTGCACAGAGATTTCCAAGACATTCAATGAGAACAACGCTGTTTTCAGAAACATCAGCATTGCAGATATCACGCTGACATTCGACAGTGATATAGCCCTTTCCCTCACGCATTTTTCGGTGGCGCAGTATTATTTCTTCAGCGTCGCTCCCTACGGGAGACATGGTTGCGATATAGTATTTTTCACCGCCGAAAAGATTAAGTACTTTCTCGGCATAGCGCGATTTTCCACACTTTGAACCGCCTGTGACAAGAGTTATCATTTCAGTTCAGCATACCTTTCTATACCCAAATTTTCAAATTTATGGGAATTGTAGTAAATAGACGCAGCACCGTCAAGAAGCGGCAGGAGGAGTATTCCGCCAGTGCCCTCACCAAGCCGCAGACCGCCGTTTATAACTGCTTTAAGTCCCAGTTTTTCAAGAAGTCCAATTCCCGCAGGCTCGGCTGAAACATGGCTCGCAAGCATATAGTCCTTGCAGTCCTCCGAGTACATAGAAGCAAGAACTGCGGAAACAGCCGAAATTACGCCGTCTATGACCACAGTAACTCCGTAGACCGCACCACCGAGAAAAAGTCCC
>CAMYYQ010000070.1 GCA_947303535.1 uncultured Ruminococcus sp. | reverse complement strand
TTTTAGCCTTTAGCCTTTAGTTTAGCCGTTAGCCTGTAGGGGCGCGTTCCGCGCGCCCGTGTATCCGTAACCATTATATATGCCGCAGCTATGTGTAGGGGCTGCCAGCTCTGCATATAGCATTGCCAGCCAAATCACAGATTTGGGGCACTGCTTATGTGGCAGTCCGCGAATTACGATATAAGCAGCATGACCGCATTTTAGGGACGCGTCATTTTAATTATATTTGTAATTAGCGGACGACCATTGGTCGTCCCTACACATGGTTTAATATTGTTTGCATTGTCAGGCTCGGGCCGCCAAAGGCAGCCCCTACAAATACTATGCACTAATCACTAACAACTAATCACTTGCGGAACGTCGCCTAAAGGCTAACGGCTAAGGGCTTTATTGACATATTTCGCCCTCTGTGATATACTAATAAAAAATACCTTCACGAAAGGACACGCTATGCAGTCGCCAGAAATACTATACATGGTCGTTCCGTGTTATAACGAGCAGGAAGTGCTCAGAGAGACAGCGGAACAGCTGAAAATAAAATACACTGCCCTTATCTCATCAGGTCTTATATCTTCCGAAAGCCGCATAGTGTTTGTCAATGACGGTTCTTCCGACCAGACATGGGGCATAATACGCGAGCTTCACAGCAAAGAACCTTCCCTTTTCTCAGGCATAGACCTTGCCCACAACAGCGGTCATCAGAATGCAGTCCTTGCAGGACTTATGACCGTAAAGGATATCTGCGATATGTGCATCACTATGGACGCAGACCTACAGGACGACATAAACACTATCGACGAAATGGTAAAGAAGTACTACGAGGGCAATCAGGTAGTCTACGGCGTGAGAAGTGCAAGAGACACCGATACATTTTTCAAGAAGTCCACAGCAGAGGGCTTTTATAAGTTCATGAAAGTCATGGGCGCGGACGTTGTGTATAATCACGCGGATTTCCGTCTTATGAGCAAAAGAGTATTGCAGGAGCTTGCCAACTTCAAGGAAGTGAACCTGTTTCTCCGCGGAATGGTGCCGCTTATCGGATTTCAGAACTGCAAGGTATACTACGAACGCCATGAGAGAGCCGCAGGTGAAAGCAAGTATCCGCTGAAAAAAATGCTGGCATTTGCTGTAAACGGTATAACTTCATTCAGCACAAAACCGCTGAAGCTCATTACCGCTCTTGGACTTATCATGTCCGCAGTCAGTATAATAGCATTTATATGGGCGTTCATCACGAAGATAGTGGGCTTTACCGAGCACGGCTGGTCAAGTACCATGTGTTCAATATGGCTCATAGGCGGCTTGCAGCTCTTCTGTCTCGGCATCATAGGCGAGTACATAGGAAAGATATACGCTGAGGTCAAGCAGCGTCCGAGGTATATAATAGCGGAGTTTCTCAACGAGACTGACAAAAAAGAGCCGATAGCCATGAGCCATGAGCAATTAGCCGAAGGCGACACATTGGCTAATAGCTAAGGGCTGAGTTTTATTATAAGGAGATACAATATGGACGATATCTTAAACAGCATCAAAGACTTTTTAGCACAGTACTGGGCAATCATTCTGTTCGTAGTTGTACTGATAATACTTGTGAAAGCAAAGCACAAGATAAAAAAAGCAGTATTTTTTGCAATTCTTATTGGGGCAGCTCTGTTCGCTTCGGGAGTTACATTCTTTAATTTCAAATAATGTTAATGTGTAAGGGCGCACTCTGCGCCGTCACGCTGCCAAAAAGCCCGTGAACGATTTTTCGTTCACGGGCTTTTATTACTGCTTTTCAGAATTGATGAACATATCGTAAATACGGCGGATAGCCTCGGGGAGGTCGTTCTCGCTTACGCCGATGATAACGTTGAGCTCGCTCGAACCCTGATCTATCATCTTTACATTGATACGTGCATGAGCCATAGAAGCAAAGATACGTGCAACAGTACCTCTTGTGTTCTTCATTCTGCGTCCTACGACTGCAAGAAGTGCGATACCGTCCTCGATCTCAAGATGATCGGGCTCAACAGCTTTGCGAAGCTCTGCAAGCACCTTGTCACGTACAGGGTTGAGCTTGTCTGTGCTTACTGTGATGCTCATGGTATCGATACCCGAAGGCATATGCTCGAATGAAAGACCATTATTGTAAAGTACAGTCAGTACTTTCATACCGAAGCCTGTCTCGTTGTTCATCATGGCTTTTTCGATATTTATAGTGCTGAAGCCCTTCTTGCCTGCGATACCAGTGATAGTATGGTTAAGGCTTTCCTTGCTGAAATCATAGTCATTGCCGACGATCATAGTACCTGCGTCCTGTGGAGCATTGGTGTTTCTGATATTTATCGGGATATCTGCTGAACGAACAGGGAAAATAGCGTCCTCGTGGAGTACGGAAGCTCCCATGTATGCAAGCTCACGAAGCTCGCGGTATGTTATAACTTCGATAACATCGGGGTTATCAACTATTCTCGGGTCAGCAACAAGGAATCCCGAAACGTCTGTCCAGTTCTCGTATATCTCAGCCTTTACAGCATTTGCGATGATAGAGCCTGTAACGTCAGAGCCGCCGCGTGAGAATGTCTTGATATAGCCCTCTGTGGTCTTTCCGTAGAAGCCGGGGATTACTGCGTTGTCAAGTCCGCTGAGCTTCTCGCGTACAGCCTTTACTGTCTCATCGAGGAGAAGTACGCCATTCGTATCGAATACGATAACGTCAGCAGCGTCAACGAAATTGAAGCCGAGATAATTTGCAAGTACCTTGCCGTTGAGGTACTCGCCGCGGCTTGCTGCGAAATCCTTAGCAGGACGAGCCTTGAGCTCCTTAACGATAGCATCGAACTCCTCGTCGAGTGACATATTTATGCCGAGCTCGGAGATAATGCCGTTATAGCGGTCCTTGATTATCTGGAAATCCTTTGAGAAGTCCATGCCGCTGCCTGCAAGCTCACAGCACTTGTAAAGCATATCTGTTATCTTTATATCGTCGGAAAATCTCTTTCCGGGAGCTGACGGAACAACGTATCTGCGCTTTTCGTCGCTCTTGATTATGGCAGCTACCTTTTTGAACTGATTTGCATCAGCAAGGGAGCTTCCGCCGAATTTAACAACCTTATTACTCATATATATCATCCTTCGTAACTTTGATAATTTTATAGCAATACTTATTATATGCTATTTTGCGTATGAAATCAATTGACAGAAAGCCAAAATTAGGCACAATAAAAGTTGTGTTTTTGGTGAATACGCTTGTACGCCACTGGCGGACAACGCAGAGCCTGCACCGCCTTGCTCGTCCGCGTATCATCTAAAACGACATTAATTATGAATTAGACCAGCCGTCCCTACAAGCTAAGGGCTAAAGGCTAAAGGCTAAGGGCTATAACAAAGAATCCCCGAAAACGAGTGCTTTCGGGGATCGGTTCTTATTATTTTGTTTTCCTGCGCAGAAGCAGGGTGAATACCGCACATACGGCAACTCCTGCAAAGCCGAGGACTGCGAAAAGCAATGCAGATCCCGAGCCTTTTCCGCTTCCGAAAAGCGATACCATTGCACTGTCGGCGGCTCTTCCCGACATATAAGGCTCAAACACCTTGTCGATAAGTATTCCGCCCGAAAGGTATCCCACGGGTATAGTGAAGAATTGCAGGGTATTTCTGCACGAATACACTCTTCCCTGCATATCGGCAGGAATAGTGCTTCTGAGGATAACGTCTAAATTTGCGCCCATATACGGTATGAAAAGCCAGCCGCAGACAGCTCCGAAACACCATACAACAGGCGAATCGCTGAATGCGAGCATGAAATTTTCCGTACTCATTGAGAAAAACAGCGCAAGGCATATGGCTTTTACGCGGTTTTTCGGAGCAGGCGACAATGAAGCTATAAGGCTTCCTGCCAGTGCAGCCGCACCTGCGAAGAAATTTACCGTGCCGAGCATTTTTTCGCCGTCTGATGCCTTTTCAAGCACCATTGCAGGCAGTGCGGCATTGTAAGCCGAAGCGATAAGGTTTATACCTGCAAGAAAGAATATGAGTATCAGCACTACAGGGCAGCCTTTCAGCCATTTAAGTCCTGCCTTTGCCGATGCGAGCAGAGGTTCTTTCTTTTTGTCCGAGCGTTTGGGTTCGGGAATAGATATGAACAGCAGCAGTACAAGAAATGCCGCTGCAAAGGTTATTAGGTCAATGGTAATAACTGCCGATACACCGCCGAATGTGAACAATATCGTTGCGATAACAGGCTTTAGCAGTGTATTCAGCGACTGGGAAAACGAACGAAGTCCGCTTGTTTTCTGGTAGTATTCCTTTGGTATGAGCTGTGTGGAAGCTACTTCGCTTGCAGGCTGCTGTACCGTATTCATAAGTCCGTTGAGGGCGTTTATGAGGTACAAATGCCACGGTTCGAGAGCGTCCGTTTTTATGAGTATGAATGCCGCAACTGTTGTCATTGCAGCGAACAGGTCGCACAAGAGCATGACACGCTTTTTGTTCCATTTATCGCTGAGTGCGCCTGCGAATATGCTCATCAGCACATACGGCGCATAAGAGCATACGGTGAGCAGAGCTGTTTGCAGTGCAGAACCGCTGTATTCGTACAGCCACAGTATAAGCGCATAGCTTGTCATGGCACTTCCCAAGTCGGAAAGGGACTGAGTGCTCCACAGTAAAAGGTATGTCCTGAGTTTTTTTATTGAATTTTTCATTTGACTTTGCTCCTTTTGATAATTTATTAATATCATCAGTAATGCAAAGTCCGAGGGATATTTAGCCGTTAGGCATCAGGCTTTAGCTGTTAGCCGTTATCTCCATGCAGTTCCCTCAAACCTTGCATGGAGCGTTTACAACGCATCGTCTCATTATTGTCTCCTTAGTAGGGAACGCCGTTTCGGCGTTCCGAGCCTTTAGCCCTTAGCCTGTAGGGGCTGGCGTCCTCGACAGCCCATATTTTTGCAAAAAGCACCGTAAGCGATGTACAAGTATGGTTTTTGATAAGAGTGAACGAGTTTACGAGTGGCAACGTGGCAAGGGTGCAGCGTCACGCCCTCACGCGATGATATACGCCTTTCATATAATGTTTCTCGCGGATATTATCAGCCATTCTTATCAACTATATCGCGGAGTAAGGGTGCAGCGTCACGCTGCTTACTTAATAAATTTAGCCTTGATAATTGTATAGCCGTAAGGCTTTACTGTAATGGCATCGTTCATAAATCCGCCGTAGAATGGCTGGAAGTCATTAAAGCGCGAGAGTATCTGGCTTATATTTTCAAGCTGTACTGTGTCGCTGCTTCTGTTGATAAAGAAGATATAGTCCATTTTCTGTCCCTGACGGGTAAAGCCGATAAGTCGGCTGTCGTGAGTCTCTTTCTCGTTGATGACGAAGTAGATTCGTCCGTCTTTCATGTTCGGAATGGACTTTCTTACTCTTCCGAGCTCTGCAACGTAGTTGATAAGCTCTTTATCCTCGTGTCCCCACGGGTAGCAGCGGCGGTTGAACGGGTCTTTATAGCCCTGAAGTCCTGCTTCGTCGCCGTAGTATATGCTTGGAACGCCAGGCAGGAAGAACTGTATAGCCATTGCAGCCTTGAGCATTTCCTTGCCGTGAGCGTACTGCTCCTCGGAGAGATAGCGTTCAGCCATCCAGTCCTTGGTCTTGTCGTCGCAGTCCTCGCCGCCGAGACGGTTTATTGCACGTTCGATATCGTGAGTAGAAACGAAGTTCATAAGTACATCTATAGTCGGCTTAGGATAGTTCTCGACTATAGACATAACGGTATTGATGAAGTCGATAGGCTTGCCGCCCTTCATGAACGCGATGATAGCCTCACGGAATGGATAGTTCATTACAGAGTCTACCTGATCGCCTAAGAGATAGCGGCGTTTTATGCCGTAGCTCTCCTTGTTGGTAGCGTCCTCCCATACCTCGCCGATGATGATCTTATCCTTGTCATAGCCCTTTACGCATTTTCTCAGGTTATTGAGGAATTCATCGGGAAGCTCGTCGGCAACATCAAGACGATAGCCAGCTGCACCTCTGTCCATCCAGTAGCGGAGAACGCCGTCCTCACCGCAGATAAACTCGGTGTAGTCCTCATTGTTTTCCCATACGTTAGGTAGAGTATCTATGCCCCACCATGCTTCGTATACGTTGGGATAGTCGATGAATGTGTACCAGTCGTAGTATTTGCTCTTTTTCGACTGGAAAGCACCTTCCTCGGGATAGCGTCCGTACTTGTTGAAGTAAACGCTGTCTGCGCCTGTATGTGAGAATACTCCGTCGAGGATAACAGCCATGTCGTACTTTTCCGCTTCCTTGCAGAGCTCCTCGAACTCCTCGTTAGTACCGAGAAGAGGGTCTGCTTTCATATAGTCGGCGGTATTGTACCTGTGATTCTCATGTGATTCAAATATAGGAGTGAGGTATATGCAGGTAACT
>CAMYYQ010000069.1 GCA_947303535.1 uncultured Ruminococcus sp. | reverse complement strand
CTTTCAGGGTTATATCATAGCATTTCTCTTCAATTGATACCGCCTTGTCGCCAAGTGCGTCAGCAATACGCTCTGCGGCATATTTACTGTTGCCTGTAGCTGAAAAATAAACGATCATACCCTCATTCCCCTTTTATGTCAGATATTATCAGTAGTTTTCTTTTCTTACCTCAAAATAGCTCTGCGGGTGGAAGCATACAGGACAGACCTCGGGAGCTTCCGTGCCCACTACGATATGTCCGCAGTTCCTGCACTCCCACATAGTCACGCCGCTCTTTTTGAATACCTCCATGGCCTCGATGTTATGGAGCAGAGCGCGGTATCTCTCCTCATGGTGTTTTTCGATAGCTCCTACGCCGCGGAACTGGGCAGCAAGGTCGTGGAAGCCCTCTTCGTCTGCTTCCCTCGCCATTCTCTCATACATATCCGTCCACTCATGGTTCTCGCCGTCAGCAGCCTGATTGAGGTTCTCAACTGTAGTACCGATGCCGCCCAGCGCCTTGAACCAGAGTTTAGCGTGTTCCTTTTCGTTCTCGGCAGTTTGCAGGAACAGCGCAGCTATCTGCTCATAGCCGTTCTTCTTTGCAACAGAAGCAAAGTAAGTGTACTTGTTTCTTGCCTGAGATTCTCCTGCAAAGGCTTCAAGGAGATTTTTCTCGGTCTTTGTGCCTGCGTACTTATTTCCGCTGCTTTTGGCAGGTGCTGAGCTTATAAGCTCGAACTGGTCTGCACCTACGCCGCAGATAGGACATTCAAAGTCAGCAGGTACTTCATCGCCGATGTACTCATAACCGCATACGGTACATCTCCATATAGTCTCGCCGCTGTCGGTCTTTCCTACGGGTACTGCGTCATTCTTAGCAGCTCCTGTTACCTTTTCAAAATCTGCCTTGCCATGCTTGCAGATCGGACAGACAAAGTCGTCCGGAAGCTCCTCGCCCACATATTCATATCCGCAGATAACACATCTCCATATAGTCTGACCGTCGGCAGTAGTTCCTACAGCTTCGGGCTTTGGCTTGATATTGCTCTGATAGTATTCATAGGTTGCGGAAGGAGCATCGCTGAGCACTTCCATATCCGTAACATCTGCAATGAACATGGTATGTGTGCCCAGATCTATACTGTGCCATACGGAACAGGATATAAACGCATTAGTACCCTTTGTAACTATCATCGTGCCGTTTTCTGCGCGTTTGCAGTCGGAAAAGTCCGCGAATTTATCCACATCTCGTCCCGACTGGAAGCCGAAGTGCTTGAAGAGTCCGAAATCAGCATCTGTACTGATAACAGAAGCCGTGAATTTTCCTGTTTCAAGTATCATATCGTGAGTAAAATTAGTCTTTGCCACTGTCAGGCTGACTCTGTTGGGAGTTGAAGTCACCTGTGCCAGAGTGTTTGTGATACAGCCGTTATCTTTGCCGCTGCTGTTTGCCGTAACGACGAAAAGTCCGTAGCTTATTTTATACATTGCTTTCTTGTCCATAACAGATACCTCCAATTTATTTCAAATTAAAAAAGTGATATGCAGTTCATACCTTATATTAATTTTACCAAAGACTTTAAAAACAATCAAGTATATTTTGTTAATATTTTGCCTTCTTGACTTTTTCGTACAATGTGATATAATATTCATAAAAGGGAGCTTGTGAACAGGCTGAGAGGGAGTTGTAAACTCCGACCTTACCTGATTTGGATAATGCCAACGTAGGGAAATACTTATGTGATGTAGGTGTGTCTCTGTGCAGGCGCACCTTTTTTGCAGCGTGACGCTACACCCTTGCTTGTCCGTGTATCATCAAAAGGTCAGTTGCTTCTCGACACGGGGAGTATCATCGGAATTGACGGGCGAGGGTCACTCGCCCCTACAAGCTAACGGCTAAGGGCTAACGACAGCGTGACATCGGGGGCACCACCTTGTCTCGCTATATAAAAATTAATGCTGGGACGTTAAGTCCGAAATTACTGCAAAGGAGAAATGCAAATGAAAACAGCATTAACTATCGCAGGGAGCGATTCCTGCGGAGGCGCCGGCATTCAGGCGGACATGAAGACCATGACCATGAATGGTGTTTTTGCTATGAGCGCGATCACCGCGCTTACTGCGCAGAACACGACCGGCGTAACAGGTATTATGGAGGTATCGCCTGAATTTTTAGCCATGCAGCTCGATGCTGTATTTACGGACATTCGTCCCGATGCAGTAAAGACAGGCATGGTCTCCTCCGACAAGCTTATCCGCACTATAGCCGAAAAGCTCCGCGGATACAAGGCTGAGAACATAGTTGTAGACCCTGTTATGGTCGCAACAAGCGGTTCAAAGCTCATCGCTGACGAAGCTGTAGAGACTCTCAAAAGCGAGCTTCTCCCAATTGCATCATTGGTCACTCCCAATATCCCCGAAGCGGAGATACTTGCGGATATGAAAATATCCTCACAGGACGACATGGTAACAGCTGCAAGGCTTATCGGCGAGAAGTACGGCTGCGCTGTGCTGTGCAAGGGCGGTCACAGTCTCAACGACGCAAACGACCTGCTGTGGGATAAGGGCAGCACCACATGGTTCAAGGGAAAGCGCATCGACAATCCCAACACTCACGGTACAGGCTGTACACTGTCAAGTGCTATCGCTTCAAATCTTGCAAAGGGCTTTACTCTCGAAAAGTCAGTGGAACGCGCTAAGGACTATATCTCAGGCGCACTGGCTGCCATGCTCGATCTCGGCAAGGGCAGCGGTCCTATGAACCACGCTTTCGCTCTTACGGGTGAATTTGCAAAGGAAGCTTGATTAAAATCAATAATTTATCGGAGGAAATAAAAATGAAGAATTACTACACACAGATGGAAGCGGCTAAGAAAGGCATAATCACTCCCGAAATGGAAATAGTCGCTAAGAAGGAATATATCGACGCTGAGGAGCTCCGCGCTCTCGTTGCAAAGGGCGAGGTTTGTATCCCATGCAACGTAAACCACAAGTCCATATCTCCCGAGGGTATCGGTACAAGAATGCGTACAAAGATAAACGTTAACCTCGGTATCTCAGGTGATGCAAAGAACTATGACATCGAAATGGAAAAGGTGGACATGGCTCTCAAATTCGGCGCAGAAGCTATCATGGACCTTTCAAACTACGGAAAGACAAACACTTTCCGCAAGGCTCTCATCGAAAAGTCACCTGCTATGATAGGTACTGTTCCTATGTACGATGCTATCGGCTATCTTGAAAAAGACCTTCTGGAAATCACTGCCGAGGACTTTCTCAGAGTTGTCCGCGCTCACGCAGAAGAGGGCGTTGACTTCATGACTATACACGCAGGCATCAATCGCCGTGCAGTTGAGGCTTTCCGCAGAGACAAGCGTAAAATGAACATCGTTTCACGCGGCGGCTCACTTCTTTTCGCATGGATGATGATGACAGGCAACGAAAACCCATTCTATGAGCACTATGACGAGGTACTGGATATACTCCGCGAGTACGACTGTACTATCTCTCTCGGTGACGCACTACGCCCCGGCTGTATAGACGACGCTACAGACGCAGGTCAGATATCCGAGCTTATTGAACTTGGTGCGCTGACACTTCGCGCATGGGAAAAGGACGTTCAGGTAATGGTAGAGGGTCCCGGACATATGGCAATGAACGAGATAGCTGCTAATATGAAGCTCCAGAAGCGTATCTGCCATAACGCTCCTTTCTACGTACTCGGACCTCTCGTGACTGATATCTTCCCCGGCTACGACCACATCACTTCTGCTATCGGCGGTGCTATCGCTGCTGCAAGCGGAGCTGACTTCCTTTGCTATGTAACTCCTGCGGAGCACCTGAGACTCCCTGATACAAACGATGTTAAGGAAGGTATCATCGCAAGCCTTATAGCTGCTCACGCTGCTGATATCGCAAAGGGTATCCCTCATGCAACAGACCGCGACAACGCTATGGCTGATGCACGTCACGAAGTTGACTGGGACAAGATGTTCGATATAGCTGTTGACGGCGAGAAAGCTCGTGCATACTTCGAGAGCACTCCCCCAGCTGACAGACACACCTGCTCAATGTGCGGAAAGATGTGCGCTGTAAGAACTACAAACATGATACTCAACGGCGAAAAGGTAGAGTTCTGCACCGAAAAATAAGTCTTATATAAATATTACCGAGTCTGAACCAACGGGCTCGGTTTTTTTCTTAGCAAGTGAGTAGTGAGTAGTGATTAGAGAGTAGTGAGTAGATTTGTAGGGACGACCATTGGTCGTCCGTTTATCCGTAACCGTTATGTATGCCGCCCCTACAGCACAGAGCCTGCGCCCCCTTAATCGGACGGAAATCATCGAAAGGGCGATTGCTTATCGACACGGGGAATATCATCGTAATTGACGGGCGAACGCTGTTCGCCCCTACTTGGTTCTTAGCTCTTAGCTCTTAGTTCTTAGTAAGGAAGAACAAATTACGCTGTTCGTTTTTGTAGGATATGCACTGCTAATAGCTATAGAGCATAAAAATCGGATTTTTTACTTGATTATTATTTTCAGATGTGGTATAATGTAATTTATAGTATTGGCTTTTTCAGCTGATTAATGCTTTAATAAGGGAAAAAGCCGTTTTTCAGTGAGAGTTTCTGCAAACTTTTGCGTCTAAATTATGTAGTATATTTCGGAGTATCAGTCTCCGCAGAAAGGAAATACAGGCATGAAAAAAGTTATAATCATCGGTGCAGGACCTGCCGGTCTTACTGCCGCATATGAGCTTCTTAAAGACGGCTCGGGAGAGTACGAAGTAACTGTCCTCGAGGAAACAAACGCTATCGGAGGTATCTCCAAAACTGTAAATTACAAGGGCAACCGCATGGACATGGGCGGTCACCGTTTCTTCTCAAAGATACCCGAGGTAAACGCTTGGTGGAGCAATATGCTCCCTGTACAGGGTTCACCTTCATCTGACGATAAATACCTCAAGAGACACGTAAACGTTGAGGCAGGCGGTCCGGACCCTCAGAAGGAAAACCGCGTAATGCTCAAGAGACACAGAGTTTCACGTATCCTCTTCAACGACAAGTTCTATGATTATCCTGTATCTCTCAAGCCTGAGACTATCAAGAACTTCGGCTTCTTCACGACTCTTAAAGTTGGTTTCAGCTACCTCAAGGCTGCTATACACAAGCGCCCTGAAAACAACCTCGAAAACTTCTACATCAACTGCTTCGGTAAGGAGCTTTACTCAATGTTCTTTGAGTACTACACAGAGAACCTCTGGGGCAGACACCCAAGTGAGATCGACGCTTCATGGGGCGCTCAGCGTACAAAGGGTCTTTCTATCGTAGGCATCATCAAGGACTTCTTCGGCAAGCTCTTCAAGGTAAAGAACCGTAAGGTAAATACTTCACTTATCGAGGAATTCAAGTATCCTAAGCTCGGTCCCGGACAGCTCTGGGAAGTTACTGCCGATGAAGTAAAGAAACTTGGCGGTACTATCATCATGGAAGCAGGAGTAAAGAAGCTCCACAAGGACGAAAACAACAACCTTACAGGTGTTACTTACGTTAAGGACGGTCAGGAGATCACTCTCAACGGCGACTGCGTTATCTCATCTATGCCTGTCAAGGACCTTGTTGCAGGTATGAACGACGTTCCCGAGGACGCAGCACGTATCGCAGCAGGTCTCCCATACCGTGACTATATGACTCTCGGTGTTCTCGTTCCAAAGCTCAAGCTCAAGAACAAGACTAATATGAGAACAGTCGGCAATATCGTGCCTGACTGCTGGGTATACGTTCAGGACAGACGTGTAAAAATGGGTCGTTTCCAGATCTACAACAACTGGTCACCTTACATGGTAAAGGACCTCGGTCATACTGTATGGGTAGGTCTTGAGTACTTCGTAACTGAGGGCGACAAGTTCTGGAACATGACAGAAGAGCAGTTCTCTGATTTCTGCGTAAAGGAAATGGTAAAGCTTGGTCTTATCGACAGCGCAGACGAGGTTATCGACACACATATGGAAAAGGTAAAGAAGGCTTATCCTGCTTACTTCGACACATACGAGGAAATGGACAAGCTCATCAGCTACCTCGATACTATCCCGAACCTCTACTGTGTAGGACGTAACGGTCAGCACAGATACAACAATATCGACCACTCTATGGTGACCTCATTCGAGGCTGTAAAGGCTATCAAGAACGGCAGCACAGACAAGTCCTCTATCTGGAACGTCAATACTGAAAAGGAATACCACGAGGAGAAGCAGAAGTAATGGACGAGATCAAGCAGATATTCCGCGATAAACAGTTCAAAAAGCTGTTTGTCGGCGATACGGACAATACTCTGATACAGTTTTTCCGCTATCTTTTCGTTGGCGGACTGGCTTTCGTTGTAGACTTCGCATTGTCATATATACTGTTCAGATTTGCTTTCGGCGAGCAGAAGGAATACG
>CAMYYQ010000068.1 GCA_947303535.1 uncultured Ruminococcus sp. | reverse complement strand
TGCTGGCGACCAGGGATGGTGCGCTTGTACAGCTGTTCGGAAAGCTTCATCACCTTCCTGACAGTCTTATTTCTGTCGTCGATAGGATATACCGTATCTCCGATCTTTATTTCAGGTGAGCCGATAAGTAATTTCTTATCAAGTGTATACATCTTAGCCATATGATTACCTCCATATAAGGGAACAGCGTCCGATCATTCGGACGCCGTATCTTCTGTTTCATTTTCGTTTATGTTCTCAGGGTCATCATCTGTGCTGCCTGGTTCTTCCTGCGACTCTGATGCAGCAGCTTCTATCATGTCGCTGGTGTAAAAGTCGGCTTACCGTCGCTCATGATGTCAAATGAAAGAGGAGCGACTGCTCTTGCATCGCCTGCTCCCCACTCTGTTACGTTTACAACGCATGGGATAACGAGCTTTCCACCGTCAGGGAAATTCCAGGTCACAGTTGTACTGCACTCCTGTCCTGTCTCAACAGCAATGCCTGCAACATAATCGTTGCCGTCGTCGCCTACATTACGCTTTCCGCTGACGGAAATAGTAATGGACTTACCTGTTACAAGACGGCGTGTCCAACCCTCTGTATCATAAGGATTCCACTCTTCCACATTGCCGTCGATAGATACGGAAAACGACTCCATATCTGCAATGGTCTTGTTGTTGGCTGCTGTTGCGCCGTTGCCGCCTGTAACATCAATACTGAACTGGTTTTCGTAACAGGGATAAACGCCTGTTACAGGAGCTACATTGTTATCTGGCATTAGTTATCATTCCTTTCTGAATAAGTTATATCGGTATATACGACATATTCGCAGATACCTTTTTCATCTTTGCCTATTGCACGGACTGCTTTGATATCCGTGAATATAATTACATGATCTGAGGTTTCCGTATTTCTGAGCCCTCTTATCAGCTCCGCTGTCTCAGCTGCTTTCTGCTCTGCCATCGTGGGGTTATTGGTCCAGTGTATCAGAATACGCAGCTTTGTTACTTCATAGCTGCTTTCTACACCGATGCACTCTCTCGGTACAAAGGGTTGGCGCTGATACACTCCGATAGTCTGAGTCAGAGCAGTATCTATGCTGCCTGCTGTCACATCATCAAATCCGAGGAGACCAGCGAGAAGATCAGCTGCTTCATATAGTGTAAGATAATTCATATACCTGCCCTCCGTCTGAATATTTCCGTGAATTCAGCCTTTGCGAACTCTTTTTTGCTGCCGCTGATGTACGGTTCAAGCCAGTATGCACCTGCGTTTTTGTTCTTGCCCCGCTGGAAGTTGTACTCAGGGTGGTAGTAGAGCCGTCGAGCCTGTGGCGAACCTGTTACAAGCACAGCGCCGTCATCGGTCTTTTCAACAAATGTCTGATTATTCTGCATATCGCCCGTATCAAACGGCATAGTCTGAGAAGCGACCAGATCAGTGTATACCACTTCCATAGTTTCAAGAGCGGAGTTCAACGCCGCCTGCTCCCATCTGCGGATAGCGATCTTATTGAGCTTTATTTCAATCTTCATCAGATCAGCTCCAGTCTGGTATAGTTCACCGTCCCGTCCGGATTGCGGCACTTCTGGCTCGCATATATGCGCCTGTGTATGCCGTGAAGCACATTGACATCACCCTCGACCTCATCAACATCGGGAGCAATGTCACCGTTGAAAAGAGCTGTTGCATTGAGTGTTATTAGCTGCTTATCTGCGGTCATGCGCTGATAAGTCTTTTCACTGTAGTTGCACTTGCCCTCGAAGATCACCGTGCGTTTGGGAGAGCCGTCCCGAATAAGACCACCCTCCCTGTACACAGTAATGGAGGTATTGCACACTTTGTCAGGTACGAGCTGAGGATACTTCATTCACATCAGCCCCCTGTAACAAAGTCCTGTCTGCATCAGCAGTCCGTACACCTCATTTGAGGTTGTTACACTGCCCTCTGTCACGATCTTTGATTTATCAAAGCTCATGCTCACACCGTTTATACTGTAAGCACTCAGCGGACTGTCAAGCAGCTCTGCATTGTCATAGCAGAAATCAGCATGGAGCTGTACTGCTTCCTTAACAAGCCCTTGCTGGAACTCGGTAAGGTTTTCAAAGCCTGCCCCAACTATCCTGTTGAAGGTCAGGCTGTCTATATCACGGCAAGCTCTGCGGAGTCGGCTTTCAAGCTGATCCGCAGGGATACTTCCTTGATATTCACTTGGTTCCAGATACATCAGGCTCACCGCCTGACTTTGCTTTCTTATTAGGCTTCTCAACCGACTGTTCGGGAACTGCCTCTTCTGCGGCTACCTTTTCAGCCTTGAGAGCTTCGTACTTAGCGAGAAGTGTGTCATATTCCTTACGGCTTACCGTACTGGAAGGAGAACGCTCCACAACGTTACCTTTGTCATCGTAGATGTCATAGCCCATTGCAAGGTAATCCTTCTTGTTTGTCTCGTCAACCGTATATACTTTGTTATCCTTTACAGCTTTCATTTTATCCCTCCTTTACGATGTCTCGCAAGTCAGACCGCTGAGATCAATGTACTGCGTAACTTCGCCACCGCTTCCGATAGCAACGATCTTGAAACGCTGAATGTCCTTATTTGTGACCTTGAATACACCGTTCTTGTCAGGATCATTGATAAGCTCAACAAGTCCGCTGCCCTGCGAGGGTTCAAGTCCGACCTTGACAGATGTATAATTGCTCCAGCTCGATGCACTGAATTTAAGTGCGATGAAGTTGCCTGCCCCCCACTTATTTGTGATAGCGTTGCCTGCACCAAGATACTTTAGCGTACCTGCTGCATTACCGCTGCTGATAGTCACATCGCTCTGGATATCGCTTACGCTTACGCCGAAAAGCTCCGTCTCACTGTTCTCGGCTTCAACAGTGAGACTTGTCAGGGGTTTGTTGTGTGAATGATACAGCCCTGAGCCATGAGATAATCAATAGCAAAGGTGCCGTTGTATCTGCGATTCTGGTAGAGGTACTTGTCAGCTGTACGGCTGTCTGTTCCGGGTGTGAAGAAATGAATGTAGCTGTACTTTGTTCTCGATACCTGGCACTCAGGATCAATGAGAATATAGTCGATGTTCTTTGCACCGTCAGCAACTACGCAGCCGTTTGTGAAGTTATATGCTGTCTTGAAACGTGCGGAAGGAACTGTCTTGATAACTCCGATATCGTCGATAGTGTGAACTCTTCTGTCCATGCTGCCGCCGTTCTTGACTTCAAGTGTACGCTGAATACCGTCTGCCTCCTTGAGAAGCTTCTTGTATGCAGATGTACAGTACAGGATAACTCTGTCGAGAGGTACGCCTGCATCTTCCAGAGCTACAAGGTTATCATCAAGATCACTGAGCACGTTTGATGCAGTCAGAGCTGTTGTCTTGATAGTAGCACCTACACGGACAGCTTCGGTGTATACCTTGCTGAATGTGTAGCAGTCGAGCTCAGGAATAGCCTGTGTCTTCTCGAAGCGGCTGTGGATATTAGCAACAGAGAGAATGGTGTTTGTCTCGTCAACGTCCATAGGATCAACGCCGAACTCGATGTCTCTGTCGTGGTCAAGAGACTTGTCCTCGAACTCGTTAGCATAAGAGCCTGTGTTGAAGCTGAGAGAGCTTCTGTTGTGGTCCTTATAGCCCGATACAGTCAGCTTCGGAATTTTGATATTCTTCGCACCTGTTACCTTGATGTCAAGGTTTGAATGGAAAAGAGCGTCAGATGTAAGCTCCTGTCCATAGAGGTCACGCAGCTTGTTATCAAACTGGGTAACATAATTGATAGTGTTAGGCATATTATCAGTCCTTTCTTACTTTTTTCTGCGGATACCAAATGCCTCGTCGAGGCTGTCGTTCTCCGCAGTCTTATCTTCCTTAGGAGCTTCTGCCCCTACCTTGAAGCCGCTTTTGCCCTTATCATCGGCGGTATGCTTCCACTCTGGATACTTCTTTGCAACTGCCTGCAAAGCCTCAGTGATAGTGATACCGTCACGCTTGGCGGCGTTCTCAGCGATCAGTACAGCGTCCTCGATATACTCTGCCTTGAAGCCTGCATTATGAGCTTCCAGCTGAGCTTTCAGACGTGTGTTCTCTGCGCGGAGCTGTTCGTTCTCGGCTGCATAGTCAGGAGCTGCTTCGGCTTCTGCCGCAGGTTCTTCCTCGGGAGCTGTCTCAGGCTGCTCAGACTCAGCAGGAGCTGGCTCCTCAGCAGTCTCTGGTGTAGTTTCCTCTTTGGTCTCCTCGGGAGCTTCTGAGGGCGTTTCCTTGGCTGTTTCAGCCTTGGGCTCTTCTGCCTTCTCAGCCTCGGGCTTCTTGTCCTTGTCCTTCTCCTCTGTCGGAGTTGTGTTCTCGGGTTCCATTGTATTCCTCCTTTGTTAGGGTATAAAAATAGCACTTGCGAGGGACATTTGTGTCCTTAGCAAATGCTTACTTGTTATTTGTTCCGAGCACATTGCGCTCGATCCTGTCCTCAACTCTGCGGTTCATCCACATCAGAGCCTCCTCGATGTGAGTAAGAGCACAGGCGTTTTCGCGGCAGGAGAACTCGCCACTCTGGAAGCCTTTAAGTCTGTCGCGGACAATCTCAAGCAGATCGGTGTCGAGTACACCATGTATGCTATCCTCTGAATTTCTCGGTCCGTTCTGGAACTGAATATCCTGCGAGGGATACTCACCGCCATTCGGAGTTATTCTGTAAGCGTGGCTTGCTCCACCGCAGCCTGCTTCATCAATAGCATAGACCGTGTTAAGGTTCTCACGCTTCTGTATTGTACTGAGCTTTCTTTCCATTTCCTCACCTCCCTCAAATGGGTATAAGAAAACCGCCTTGTTATGGGCGGTTTACTCAACTATTTCAAAATCTTCTACAGGATACAAATAATCTTCACCAGTTTCATCAATAACACGATACCTGTCATATTCTTGTCCAAGACAATCATATATTTTACCATTTATCAATGAAAGAGGGCTACTATTGCTCCCAATGTATTTAATCTTCATCATAATACTTCTTCACCTTCATTTCTACTCTTACGCCCCGAGCCTCATACCAATGTAATTCAGCTTTTTTATTAACATTGCCCGCTCTAATATATGCTGTTCCTCTGACTTTCTCCCATTCATCAGCAGGAATATCATATAATTTCTCTAAGGTCTTAGCAACTCGAATTGGATTTTTAGTTCCTTTTCCTGCGAAGGTTACAACATCGGTTATTTCTGTACCTTCAAGTATTTTGCCGTGATTTCCTGTTGGTAGCTTGATAGGATAGTTTTTGCTTGCAGCACCAAGACTTCTACCAATTTCTATGTTTTCTTTTATTATACCACTTTCCGTAGAATTGTCAAGAGACGAATTATGAACGACTTCTCCCTCATAAACCTTTTCCTTGCCCTCATCACGTTTGAGCACAGTAGTACCCTCGTCGGCGTTCACCTTGTCGATGAAGTCTTTGAGCTCTTTCTGAGCTTTTCTCAGGTCAGCCTTTGCCTTCTTGATGTTCTCAGGATCAGTGAAGCCCTCGACCTTGCGCTTTGCCTTCCTGATCTCACGCTCAAGAGCTCGCTGCTGCTGTTCAAGCTTATATCTGCGCTCACTGTCGGTATTGTCCACGCTCTCAGGCAGAGGATCACCGTCACGCCAGAGGTTTATGCTGTGGCGGCAGTTCGGGTGGAACAGCCCTTTTTCAATGGCGCTGCTCAGAAGTGGGAACCACTTGCCGCAGTAGTTGGACTTGCCCCAGAGTATGCCGCCCTGCTCCCTGACCTCGCCGTCCCAATAGCTGAACGTATCCTCGATGTAAATGCGCCCCTGCCACGGCTTGCAGGTCTCACTGCACATACCGTAGCTGCTGACCTGCACTGTATCATAGCCCAGAGCTTTGTACTTGGCAGACTTGCCTTGCAGCGCTGCTCTGGTAGCCGTAGTGCGGAGAGCCATGCGGACGTAGTCAGCGATATTCACGCGCCGTCCGTCTTTGTAGACGATGCAGTTGATGCCCTGCGCGAGAAAGTCCCTCACAGCGGTGTCAATAGCCTGCTGTAAGGTCATACTGCCCGTGCTCATGGCAAGCTGTACACGGTTCACGGTCTGACGGTAGACGTCGTCTGTGAGCCTGAGTGCTGCGGTCTCGGCGTTCTTCTCCAGATAGGTCACGTCCTCAATGAGCTTGTTCACCTTTGTGGTGTCCACTCCGAAGAAAGCAGGCTGATTTTCAGCAGGCGGAACGTCCACTCCGTTCACGCCCTCATCGAACTGCTCCTGCATTATCTGCCGTGTCTCGGTGTCTATCTGCTCGGTGTACTCCTGCATTATCGCAACATTCTCTCTGCGGAACTTCTCCAAGCTGCGGAGCTTCTCTGCCTGCCATGCAGACCAGTTGAAGCCTTCCTGCTCCTCTTCTTCCTTATGCCGTCCGAGGTTGCGTTTCAGGGACTTCACAAGCCGCTGTTC
>CAMYYQ010000067.1 GCA_947303535.1 uncultured Ruminococcus sp. | reverse complement strand
ACCGCTCTCAGTCATAGATGCTGATATCTGCTTCTGTCCTTCGATAGTCTGCTGAAGAGTTCCTATTGCCACAGCAAGCTCCTGTGAAGGAGACTGCTGATATAATGCCTGTAAAGCTGCCAGAGCCTGCTCATTTGCAGCGATAGTAGTATCAAGCGATGTGCCTGCTGCTGCGATACCGTCGCTGAGCTTTGCTGCACCCTCACTGAGAGCTGCTGCGCCGCCCGAGAGCTGATCTGCACCTGTTTTTGCGTTTAATATACCCTCTGCAAGAGCTTCTGCACCGCTCTTTGCACTGGTTATACCTGCTGACATCTGTCCTGCCGACTCGCTGAGCTTTGCTGCGCCCTCATTGAGTGCAGATGCGCCTGCTGCAAGCTGTGCTGAACCGTCCTTGACCTGTGTGCTGCCGTCCTTGATAGTGCCCACGCCGCTTGTAAGAGTACCTGCGCCGCTCTTGAGTGCTGCTGCGCCCTCGTTTACCTTTGTAAATCCTGCGGTAAGAGCGTCAGAGCCGTCCTTTGCGTCCTTTAATCCGCTGCTGAGAGCATCTGCGCCTGCGCTTACCTTGCCGAAGCCGTCAAGCAATGCAGAAGAGCCTGTCTTTGCGCTGTCCATACCCTCGCCGAGCTGTGATGCTCCGCCGCTGAGCTGTTCTATACCTGCCACAAGCTTTGCAGAGCCGTCCTTTGCACTTCCCAGACCTGCCTCGAAAGTACCTGTAGAGTCCGAGAGAGTCTTTGCGCCGTCTGCTAACTTCTTTGCGCCGCTGTCAAGCTCGGAAGCGCCGTTTTTCAGCTCCAAAGAGCCGCTGAGGAGCTTATCTATACCACTTGACAGCTCGCCTGTGCCGCCGTTAAGCTTCTTTATACCGTCATAAAGTGAAGCTGTACCGTCTGTAAGCTTTTCTGCGCCGTCGCTGAGTTCCTTGAGCTTATCCTTCAAGTCGCCGAGATCGGCAGCATTGTCTATGTCAAGCTGTGAGAATATCTCATTTGAAACTACCGTAACAGAGGTATTCATCTCGAAATTTGTAACGTCAGCGGAAATCTCGAAACTGTCGGGGATCTCTATATTCATTCCCTCTATCTTGTTAAGGTCAAGACTTTCGCCCAGTCCCGGAAATGCCATGCCCACAACGATAAGTCTGTCGCCGTCTGAGATGACCTTGCCGTTTTTGACCTCAACATTAAGGTAATTGTCTGTGCTGAGTACAGCGGCACTTGCAGCCATGAAAGGTACATAAAGCTCCTTTACTGTACCGTTTACGTTCTTCTTTACCTTCTGATTGTTCTTGTATGTCCAGCGAATAACAAGATGTCCGCTCTTGCCCTTGATGCTTTCGGGAGTTACCTTCTTGCCGTCGAGAGTATACTCCATATCCACATCAACGGGGAGGTCCTTGTTTGTATTGCCCTTGTAGTAGATGTCGCTGCCGTCAGCCTGCCAGCTGATGTTCTCGCCGTTTAATGAGAACTCCTCATCGCCCTTGACATTGACGATATCGCTCAGCTCTGAGATATCGGAGATACTTCCCAGTGCGGGAGCATTTTTCAGCCAGTCGCTTACTACTACGTTCTTTATGCTTGAATCGCTGTTGCAGAGGACGTAAACTGTCTCGTCCTTGTATGCGTTTTCGCCGTTGTCTTTTCTTGCAGCTGTCTCTGCTGTATCTGTTTCCTTTGCCTTATCAGCGGTCTCCTGTACCTTTCCGCTGCTCTTTGCATATGCGATAGAGCCTGTTGCGCCTGCGGATACTGCGGTTGCAAGCAGGGCTGCCATAACTTTACTTATCTTTTTCATATCTATCTCTCCTTTATATGAACCATAGGACTGTTTTACGCATTTTTGTATCTGTATTCAAACTTGTTTTTCTTTGGAAGAAATCCTGCACTGGTCTTGCATATCACCTTGTCAAAGACTATGAACATTGACGGGAGAACGGTAATTACTATTACCATTGAGATAAGCGCACCTCTTGCAAGAAGCATACACAGCTCTGAGATAAGTCCGATATCGGAATACAGTGCAACACCTACTGTTGCAGAGAAAAATCCGAGAGCCGATGTGATGACCGACTTTATGGAAGTGCTGAGTGCAATGCCGATAGACTCCTTTTTGTCCTTTCCGCTACTGCGCTCTGTGCGGTATCTCGTTGTCATGAGTATCGCATAGTCAACAGTTGCACCGAGCTGGATAGTACCTATAACGATAGGAGCTATGAACGAGAGCTTTGAGCCTGTGTAGTAAGCTATACCCAGGTTTATCATTATTGCAAGCTCTATTACCGAAACAAGTATCACAGGAAGTGATATTGAACGGAATGTAAAAGCGATTATAAGGAAGATAGCTGCTATTGAAAGGAAGTTTACTATCTTGAAGTCTCTGTCGGTTATGGTGATAAGATCCTTTGTTGCAGGAGCTTCGCCGATAAGCATTCCGTTGGGATCGTATTTCTTTACGATCTTATTTATAGTGCCTACCTGCTGGTTTACATCGTCGGAAGCGACCTCGTACTCAGAACCTATGAGTATGAGCTGCCATTCATCGCTTTTGAGTACGCTTTTCAGCTCCTCAGGAACTGCTTCCTCGGGGATAGCCGAGCCTACCAGTGAATTGAAGCCCATTGCGTACTGAACGCCGTCAACGCTTTCTATCTTGTTCATCATGTTTTTAGCGTCCTTTGCGCTCATATCCGACTTTACCATGAGGATATGCGTGCTGTTCATGTTGTATTCCTCAGCAAGCTTTGTGTTTGCGATAACGCTGTCGAGAGTCTTTGGAAGAGTGCTGTCAAGCTTGTAGTAAACACCGTAGTTGTTGTTGCCGAATGCGGCAGGTATCAGGAGAACGATCGCTCCTGTAAGGAATACCCATGAGTGCTTTACGATGAATGAAGATGTACGCTTAAAGCCCGGTAAGAAGTCCTTATGTGAGGTCTTTGCGATAGCCTTGTCGAATATGAGTATCATTGACGGGAGCACTGTTACGCAGGCGATAACGCCGCATACAACGCCCTTTGCCATTACTATGCCAAGGTCAAGACCGAGTGTGAATGTCATGAAGCACATTGCAAGGAAGCCTGCAACTGTTGTGAAGGAGCTTCCTACAACTGATGTTATAGTAGCTGCAATAGCGTGTGCCATTGCTTCCTGTCTGCTGTCAGGATAGAATTTCTGCTGTTCCTTATAGCTGTGCCATAGGAAAATGGAGTAGTCCATTGTAACACCAAGCTGCAATACCATTGCAAGAGCCTGTGTGATGAATGATATCTCCCCGAGGAAGATATTGGAGCCTAAGTTCCAGACTACTGCAAATCCTATGCTCAGCATAAAGAATACAGGGATAAGGAAAGAATCCATTGTTATCATAAGTACGATGCTTGTGAGGATAACTGCGATGAGCGCATATATAAGCGTCTCACTCTGAGTGATATTCTTCATATCAAGAGTCATTGCCGACATACCGCTGATGAAGCACTGCTTTGAAGTGATGTTCCTCATTGTCTCTACAGCATTGAGAGTAGCGTCTGCGGAAGTCGTATCATCAAAGAATACAGCCATCATGGTAGTGTCGCCCTTGTTGAAGAAATCGTAGATATTCTCAGGAAGTATCTCCATTGGTATATTACAGTCTGTAAGTGACTGATAGCATATGACGTTTGAAACATGGTCAACAGCCGCTATCTTGTCGGCAGTCGCCGCGACGTCCTTATCGCTCATGCCCTCCACCATTACAAGGGAGAAGCCGCCTTGTCCGAACTGATCCTTCAGGATATCCTGTCCTACCATTGTGTTGATATTCTTCGGCAGATAGGAGAGTATGTCGTAATTTACGCGGGTATTTACATATCCTATTGCCGCAGGGATAAGCATTACTACCGAGAACACAAGTATGAGCGCTCTGTGTTTTGCTATCCATTCGCCGAATTTTAGCATATTATCATATCCTTTCTTCATATTACAGGCGCATATTGAACGTCCGCGAGCCTATATACCTTTAGGAGAAAAAGCTTTCATATGGGAAATTGTAAAAAGCTGGACCGACTTCACGGACATTCAGCACGCGCCTGTTGTTTTTGTTATTTCATAGTATATTACAAAAATGACCGTTAGTCAACCACTTTGGAATAAAAAATGACTCTCGGTCATTAATTTTGTATGAGTGCACAATTTTGCTTCTTATATTCGTTGACTGTTGGTCAATTTTATGCCCTTGACATTGCCTGTTTTTCGGGATATAATAATTATGACAACAGATGACGACAAGGACGGCATTTAAAAGGATAAATATGAAAGGAGAGGTCATAATGGGCAAAGTCGATGTAAATAAAAAGCTGAAAGAGACCTCACTGCTAAAAACCGCATTCGAGTTTTTCACCACAAAGGGGTTCAGCAAGACCTCTATCACGGATATCGTAAGCAAGGCAGGTGTTGCAAAAGGCACATTCTACCTGTATTTCAAGGACAAATATGATATAAGGAACAAGCTGGTGTCTCATAAGTCGAGTCAGTTGTTCCTGACCGCTCTGGACCAGCTTGGCGATGAGCTGAACGAGCTTACTTTCGAGGACAAGCTCATAAGAGTTATCGACAATATCATCAATCAGCTCAACAACGACCAGTCACTTCTCACATTCATATCCAAGAACCTGAGCTGGGGAATATTCAAAAACGCCATAACCTCTCCTGCGTCGGATAAAGACGTGGACTTTTCAACAGTATATTACACTATGTTGAACGAAGCTCCCTATGATTTCCGCGATCCCGAGATAATGCTCTTTATGATAATCGAGCTTGTAAGCTCTACCTGTTATTCGGCTATACTCTACAAGGAGCCATGTACAATTGCGGAATTAAAGCCTTATCTCTACAATTCCATAAGGCTTATAATCTCTCAGCATGAAATAAAGCCATAAAAAAACTATCCCCATTACCGAAACATCTCGGCAATGGGGATTTTTTTACTATTACTATAGGGATATTCAACGGGTGATATTCTTTACCCATTTATACTTCATGTAATGCTTGTATACAGCAGGTATTTTCACGAACTCGTCCAGCGTAAGTATGAACGCTACCGCAAGCACAGGGAGCTTCAGCACAAAAGCTCCTATCATGCCCATTGGCACTACCACGCACCACAGCGTTACGATATCGCATATCATACCGAACCGCGTATCGCCGCCTGCCGGGAACATTCCGCCTATAATGGTGGAATTGAGGGAATTTCCGATGATGTAGTAAGCCGCCATGAACATCATGTATTTCAGATAATACTGCGCCTGATCGTTGAGGGTTATGACTTTAAGTATAACAGGCGTTAATGCCAATATAATTACTCCCGAACCTACGCCTATGAGTATAGACAGCCGCACGAATTTACCGCCTGCTTTTTTGGCTTCTTCTATCTCGTTCCTGCCCAGCATACCGCCAAGTACGATGCCTACTCCTGCTGCAATGCCCCAGCAAAGGCTTGCTATTATGCATCGGACGATGCTTGCTATAGAGTTTGCAGCTACAGCATCTGTGCCAAGCCTGCCCATGATGACCGAGTACATAGTTACTCCGCCGCCCCAGCCAAGCTGATTGAGCAGCAGGGGCAGAGTATACTTTATGTAGTCCTTATGGAGAACACGGTCTTTCAGCCTTACCAGCTTTCCCACACGCAGAGGCAGACACTTGCCGCGAAGTATTACCACAAGGATAAATATACACTCAAAAGCTCTCGCAAGAACAGTCGCTAAAGCCGCACCGCTTATGCCCATTTCGGGGAAAGGTCCGAGTCCGAAGATAAAGCAGCCGTTTGCTATTATATTAAAGACTACGGAAAGGCTTCCAATAAGTGAGCTGAGCCTTGCGCAGTCGCAGACCTTCATAATGCCGAAATAAGCCTGTGAAAAGCCTGAAAGGACGTATGACAGCGACACTGTACGCAGATAAACTCCGCCGAGCCGAACAAGCTCGGGATCATTTGTGAAAAAGCGCATTATGTATTCGGGGAATATAAGTGCTCCCAGAGTAAAAACAGCTCCCACCAAGAGAGAATACCTCATGGTCAGAGCAAGGACATCTTCGACGGTATCGCGGTCTTTTTTGCCCCAGTACTGAGCCGCAAGGACGTTACAGCCCGATATGAACGCCATAAAGAAAAGGCTTACCACAAAGGCTACCTGTCCTGCAAGGGAGGAAGCCGAAAGGGAGTCCTGATTTAAAAAGCCCAGCATAAAAGCGTCGGAAGCCGATACCAGCGACGACATGAAATACTGGAACGCTATAGGCAAAACTATAGTAAACAGATTTTTGTATAATCCTTTATCCTTCATACAACACCTTTAATACAATTAAAACGATATGTTATTACTTGTAGGGACGCCCAATGGGCGTCCCTACATAAATGACGAAAAAGCTGCCGCACTGATGTGCAGCAGCCAT
>CAMYYQ010000066.1 GCA_947303535.1 uncultured Ruminococcus sp. | reverse complement strand
ATCGCGCCGGAAGGGCGTTGCCCGCACGATGTTGTAGTCTGAAGCCTTTGTGTCCTTGCAGTACATGAATGCAGCTGTTGCTTTTTTGCCGTTAGCTTCCATCAGCGGGAAGAGCAGAGCTTCTGAATGGACTTTACCCGACATATTGTTTTCTGCAAGCTTATCTTCTATCTCAGTCTCGATCTCGCTGTATGAGTTCTCACCTGTCATAAGGCGTGATATCATTTCTGTGTCGGTTATGTATGCATCACTTGGAGTAGCGCACAGTGTAGGCATAAGCTTTTCACTTCCGAGTGTATTTGCTGTGTTTGCAAGACTCATTATAAGCAGCAGGCATACAGTAAAGATAGATGTCATTATGCAGAACTGCTTGGGACTGCTGAATACGTCGTTTACTGCAAGGAAGCCTGTAGTGCCGAGCTTTGACTTTTCAAGGCGGAGCACTCCCTTTTTCTTGAATCTTTCACCTGTCTGACCGCTTCTTACTGCGTCGATAGGTGAGAGTTTCTTTATCTTTCTTGTACAGCTCCAGCAGAAGAGAAGTATCACAGCGATAACTATAAGGCTGCATATGATGCCTATAAGTATGGAATTGCCGTTTGCAAGCACCATATTGTCACTGACCTTTTTAAGGAGCATATTTCCGAAAGGCAGGCTGAGCGCAAAACCGATAACTGCGCCGATGACTGCGATACCGAAATATTTTACAAGGTACAGACCGCGGACGGAATTGTTTCTTAGTCCGAGCGCTTTCATTACGCCTATTTCGCGGAAATCCTCGTTTATGGTGAAGCTTATGGTAAATCTCAGAGTTACGAATGAGACTATCAGCAGGCAGATACTTACTATAAGAAGAAGTCCTGCTACGATACTGTTCATGATGTATGAAGTTCTGACGAGAGTCTGATCTTTATTGAATTGGACGTTTGGCAGGTCTGAAAGATCGGAGGCAAGAGTCTTCTTATCATAGCCGTTGATGTAGAATATCTGTGCCTGATTGTTTTCGTCAGCCTTTTCGTCAGCGGCGATCTTTGCGTAATCGCTGTTGTTCATAATTATACGGGAATTGCCCATCATTTCCGAGCCGAGAAAAGCGTCCTTTGCAATGCCTGCGTATGAAAATGTCAGCTGGGTATTGCCTATTTTTACATCGAATTTGTCGCCGATCTCAAGGTTTGACTTGCTTGCAAGAGTGCTTGTGAAGTAAGCCGTTCCCTCTTTTACTTCCGTAATTATCTCATTATCCCTGTTGAAGTAATTGATCTGCGCATTGTCAATTGAAAGAGCAAGGAAAGTGCCTGACTGTTCTATAAGCTTCTTTCCGTTTCGGGTCACGCCCTTGTCGTCGAAGAAAAACTGATCCTCTCTGCGAAAATCCTTGACCGAGGATTTCTGCGATATCATATCAGCTATCTCGTCACCGTTATTGTTGACGTTGATGATGAAGTGGTCACTCAGGTTTGCTTTTTCAAAGTAATTGTCAAGACCGTTTATTACCGAAGTTATGTTGTTGACACTGCTTGCGGCGAACATGGTCGCAAGAATGACGAACAGCAGGAGTATGACATTCATGGTCTTTTTTCTTTTAAGGTCTTTTTTTAATATTCTCAGATACATATTTACCCCTCGCTTTCTGTGTCTATATCATAGCACGGGAAATATTAAATAATCCTTAAATGCATTTTTGGAGCGGAAAACCGCGTTTTTATAATGTTGTATATACTGATTGTACCATTAATGCTTAATAAATTCAAGGGCATAAGGTTCAGCTGAACAGTTTACAGGGCAGGTGATAAAATGAGAGAAAGCCGCTTTGGTAAAAGTATACAAGTCTGCGGAGAATTTTTTGCCATTGCTAACCATTTTTTCAGCCGAACAAGATTTTTTTGTGTATACTTCTTGACAGGAAAGTGAAAAACATGGTAAAATGTATTATCATTATTTGTTTTAGGAGGTATTTTGTATGTTTTGTAAACATTGTGGTGCTCAGATACCTGACGGTTCTGAGACTTGTCCGTCATGCGGAGGCAGCTTAAAGGCTGGTACTCCTGCACCTGCTGCATCTTCACAGCCTGCTTTCAACGCTTCTTCCGTAAAGGATATGGCAGGCGGTCTCGCAGATACTGCTCTTGAAAAGACAGCAGGACTGCCCCGTGCTCTTATCGCTAAGGTATGCGTTCTGATCGCACTGGTTGCATTTTTCCTGCCTTTCATCTCTGTATCATGCAGTTATCAGGGCGAAAAGGTAGAGGAAAGCTACTCAGGCTTCCGCCTTATGTTCAGCATCGATAAAGATGATGACGAGGTCGCAGAAAACGCAGATAGTGATCCTAAGCCAAATGTATTCCTTATGATCGCTTTTGCAGGCGGTATCGCAACAGCTGTATTCCTCTTCGTAAAGAAGAATAACAAGCTTGCAGCTATCATAAGCGGTGTTTCTGTAGTAGCATTGCTTATTTTCAGGATGTCATTCGCAAGCTACTATGATATCCCTGATGAAATGAAGAGCCATGTAGATATTGATGCAAAATTCGGATTGATACTATGTATACTGATGTTTATCGTCACGGCTGCGGCAAGCTTTTTGGAACACAAAAGCGAAAGCAGCGGCGGATCGTCCTCGTTATAACAATATCTGAAATTACAAGAAGCCACAGTACGTATGTACTGCGGCTTCTTTTTTGATATAAGTTCATCTGCGTGACAGAGCTTTCTCCATTATTTCCTGACATACAACATCATCGGCAGTTTCGCCGCTTACCTTATACAGCTTATCTGCGACAGCCATATAAGCGATATCCTCGGGCATGAGCCTTCCTGTGGGACAAATTATCATATCATCTGTCATATCAAGGTGAGTAACGGCTATGGATACTTTTTCGCCCTCTGCAATGTACTTCCTGTCAAGCGCCAGTGAAGCCATGAATTCGGGAAGATCGAACCAGCCGTATCTGAAATTCCCCTGATACTCATTGGGAGCGTTGGTCTTGTCGTAAAGTTTGAATAATGCTGCAATATCCGCTGATTCCGTGTCGAACCTGCCTGCGCCGTGGCGTGTGAAGAATGATCTTGTAACGTAGCATACCTCAGTATCACGCTTTTCAAGTCTGTCAAGTATGGCACGGATATTTTTCATGCCTGTGCTTGAGGGAGTAAGATTAGGGAAATAATCCTCTCTGTCCTGATCCAGCATAAGTCCCTGTGCGCCCTCAAATACAGCTGTATCGTATTCCTCTATGATCTGCTCACCTGCTTCACGGCAAAGCCTTGCCATAGCGTAAAGGTCGTCTATATAGTTTTCAGTAAGTATTTCATTGGCTAATATATTCATAAGCTCGGTTTTAGCTTTGCCTGTGATGCCGAGTTCAGCTGCTCTTTTGGGGCAGTATTTCATATTTATTGAGTTTATCATAGCTGTAAGCGCCTGCCTGTCGGCTTTCATCATATCTTTGTACCGCATTGCATATCTGCTGTCGCGGTTTCTGACTATTGTCTCGAATATGCCCACACCGCAGCTGCCGTGACGGTTCTTGCCGCGGACTGTCTCTGCGAACTGATTAAGGAGCATATCGCAGGGGAGAGTTACCATGCATCGGCTGTCTATGAAGATATTTCCCATGCAGTATCCGAGTGCAGCAGCCTCCTTTGAAAAAAGCATAGGGTTAAGGATAAAATACTCTGAAAGATATGTATCAGCACCTGCAAAGCAGCCTGAACCTATATGTGAGAAAATGTGCCTTTTGCCGTCCGCTGTGCATACAGTATGTCCTGCCTGTGCGCCGCCGTTGCTTCTTATGTTTATCACTTTGTCTCCGAGCCGGCAGAAAAGGTCAGTCATCAGTCCTTTTCCCTCGTCGCCGAAATTAGCTCCTATGACCGCATATGCTTTTTTCATATTTATCACCTCAGAATCTTATTATGCTGCTCAGCAGCCCTCTTTTCCGTGCAGGTAGTCCGCTGAGAGCGTCTCTTACGGCAAGCTGAGTATCGCCGTCCCATGAATTGATGATATCCTCTGTATCTCTTCCAGCAACGCTCTCCAGAAGCGAAACTATTATCTCGGGGATTGCATTCACATTAGTTACGGATATTGCCCTTTCACCCATGAGTCTGCGCCATTTCGGCAGCTTTACAACCTGTTCGCTTCGTCTGTCCATTACCATAAGGTGGAACACATCGTAACGTCTGCTCACCTGTGAAAGGAGAGCAGCTGTATCTATGTCCTCCCTTACATTATCGCCGAATACCCTTTCTATCTCCTGCTTCAGCAGCTTTTCGGGGTAGCCGTCGTCGCCGAGAGTGAATATCACGCCCTTTTTCTGACGCTTTTCCCATGCGTCCGTCTTTGTCTTGTTTGCTGCGAAATACCATACAAGCGGATAGCTCTCAAAGCCGTTTCCGCCGCCGCCTTTCTCGAACCAAAGGTCTGTGAGCTGGCTTGCTATGCGTATATCGGACTCGAACTGCGTAGCCTGTAAAGGTGAACGGTCGCATCTTGAGTCGCCTACAGCGCAGAACATTATCTGCGGACCTTCCACGGGCTGACGTTCAAGTATATCCTTTACCATTTCACCCAGCTTCTGCGCAGTAACATTGAGCAGGTCGCTCATTGAACCTGTAACATCAAGACCTATTATAATAGGAGTTGTTATCGGGTGATCCGCTGAATCGAAGCTTTCTCTCACTTTTATCCTTTGCGGATCATACTTCGGGTCGATTTTTGTTGCGCTGTAGATGTCATTTACCTGTTTTCCCTTGATATTTGCAGAGGAATATCTTTTCCAGTCTGCTGAGCTCCATGCACCGTATCCCATAATTTTACCTCCTGTGTATTTTTATTTTCAGCCTGCAATGTCAGGCAGTCTGACATTCATGTGTGTGAATTTTCGTTCACCGTACCCCTTGATTATTGCTTCTTCCCATTTTTCCATTTCCTCGAAAGCAGAGCTGCTGCATATGCTTTCTGCATAATCCCTTATGGCAGACGGAGCTTCATCGGGCAGTATCCTTCTCGCTATAGCCTTTACACTTTCAAGATCGTTGATATGCCTTGCGATACCGTCAGTCTTTGTCAGTGATGAAAAAGAATCGTATACGCTTGACTGCACTCCTGTCATCTTGCTCCCCTCATTTGCAGCAAACCACCAGCCGCCGCCGACTCTCACTGTATGCTCGGCAGGATCAATAAGGAGATTTTCCTCGGTGAGACAGTTCCAGACTATCCCTTTTGCCTCTGCGTAGCAGCATATACCGAGCAGACGGGAGATTATCCATGCGGCGTGACGGTCATCGAGGCTGCCACCGTAGAAATCCACTATCTTTGAAAGGGGAAGCTCGCCTGCACGTTTACAGGTCTCGATGAGCAGTCCGTCATCGATATTGAATATGCGTGATACCAGCGGAAGAAATACCTCAGCCTGCGCCAGTATCTGCTGCGGAAGATACTCCTTGAAGAACAAGTCCGACCGTGCTTCCGAATTAATGAAACAGTCGGTGAAATCATCGCTGATAAACAGGTTGACTTTCCTGTCGCCGATGTATTCCGCACCGTATTCCTGTTTTATGTCCATGAGATACCTTATCTCAATGGCATGACTTCCGCTGCGGAACAGCTTTTCCTTGTAGGTGTATGACCTTTTCAGCTTGCTGTACAGCTCGTTTATTACTGCCGAAGCTTCTGCCGCCCGCGGGTCACTGCACTTATCGGGGTGATATTTCAGCATCAGTGCCATATAGAGCGGCTGAGCCAGGTTTATATCCTCGGGGAATATATCGCAGCAGCACTTGCATTTCAGAATATCGGATATGTCCATATTTACTCCCTCCTTACGTTATAATCAAAATGATATTATCAAAACCTAAAAATAAAAGGCACTTGAATTAATATTCTTTTGTTATTATCATAATAACATTAACAGCTTGATTTGTCAATGCTTTTGGTGTGGTTTCTCTGTTTGCACCAAATAGTTATTATCAGAATGATATTATCTATGTGCAGAATACACAAAGTAAAGCTGCGTATTGACACATGAGTATGATATGTGTTATTATTAATCAGATATTATCGTTGGAGGCTACTATGGATTACGATATAACAAAATATGACAGACCGTCTGTGGCTGCGGATATTGTGGTATTTACCGTCCGCAAGAGCAGCAGTGAAAGCTACAGACATCTTTCAAAGCCCGTGCTTTCGGTACTCCTTATAAAGCGTACAGAAGAGCCCTTTGATAAAATGCTTTCACTTCCGGGCGGATTTTGCTG
This sequence comes from uncultured Ruminococcus sp., assembly GCA_947303535.1. The sequence goes on along the minus strand of CAMYYQ010000066.1, from coordinate 172 downwards.
CCGTCAGGAGACTATAGAGGAGACGGCATTCCGAAAACTCAAAGAGAAAACAGGTGTGGAATGTCCGCCGCTGTCGCTGCTGTGCAATCTTTCAAAGTATGGAAGAGACCCGAGAGGCTGGATCATATCATTTGCGTATGCCTCTATTATCAGTGAAGATTCTGTCCAGCAG
>CAMYYQ010000065.1 GCA_947303535.1 uncultured Ruminococcus sp. | reverse complement strand
TTTACCAACGAGAGCAACTACAACCAGGATCATGTTAACCTTCAGTATACCCTCTTTATTTCGAGAACCTCCTTCGAGGGCAACAAGATCCTTGAGCATATTAATGAAAACTCCGGAAAGGACTCTACCGGCTCCAACAACAGGGAGAGATTCTTCGGTCTTGCGGGTGCAAAGGTTGATGCCTATAACGGAAACCTTGACAGCTTCATAGGACCTTACAGAACATATGCAAATCCTATAGCTGTCGAGAACGGCAAGTGCAGCGGCGTTATGAACTATAACTCCAACTCCTGCGGAGCTCTCCAGAGCGATATCACACTTGCTCCCGGCGAGACAAAGGAATTCGTTTTCGTACTTGGCGAGCGCAAGGATCCCGAGGCTGCTGCTATACTTGAGGAATACAAGGCAGCAGGCAAGGTAGATGCAGAAGTTAAACAGCTCAAGGACTACTGGCACGGTCAGCTCTCAAACTTCAAGGTAGAGACTCCTTCCGACGAGTTCAACAACATGATAAATGTATGGAACGCTTATCAGTGCTTCATTACTTTCATTTGGTCAAGAGCAGCTTCATTCATATACTGCGGTCTGAGAAACGGCTACGGCTACCGCGATACAGTTCAGGATATACAGGGTATCATACACCTTGATCCCGAAATGGCTGCTGAGAAGATTCGCTTCATGCTTTCCGCTCAGGTAAGCAACGGCGGCGGACTTCCGCTTGTTAAGTTCGATCACAACGCAGGTCACGAAACTTGTCCTGACGAGAATGACGAGCACAGCGTTTACGCTAAGGAAACAGGCCACCCGTCCTACCGTGCTGACGATGCACTCTGGCTCTTCCCGACTATCGTTAAGTACCTGGGTGAAAGCGGCAACAAGGGCTTCCTCGATGAAGTTATCACCTACGCAGAAGAGGGCGGCGGAAAGGCTACAGTTTACGAGCACCTCAAGAACGCTATCCGCTTCTCTATGGAGCGTCTCGGCGACCACGATATGCCTGCTGGTCTCCACGCTGACTGGAACGACTGTCTCCGTCTCGGTGCAAAGGGCGAGTCCACATTCGTTGCATTCCAGCTCTACTACGCTATGAACGTTATGCGCGACATGGCTAAGGACAAGAACGACACAGATTATATAGCTTACCTCGACGGCGCTCAGAAGAAGCTGGGCGCAGCTCTCGAAAAGTGCTGGGACGAGGACAGATTTATCCGCGGTATCCGTGAAGACGGCGTTATCGTTGGCGCTAAGAAGGATCCTGAGGCTAATATGTGGCTCAATCCTCAGAGCTGGAGCGTAATTTCACGCTTCGCTTCCGACGAGCAGGCTGAAAAGGCTATGAACAGCGTTCACGATATACTCAATACACCTTACGGTGCTAAGCTCCTTGAACCACCTTACAAGTACCACCACTTCAAGGGTGCGCTCATGCAGGTATTCAACCTTGATACAAAGGAAAACGGCGGTATCTTCTCACAGTCTCAGGGCTGGCTCATACTTGCCGAGTCTCTCCTCGGTCACGGTGACCGCGCATTCGAGTACTTCCTCGAAAGCTCACCTGCTGCAATGAACGATAAGGCTGAGATACGTGTTATGGAGCCATACGTTCACGGTCAGTTCACCGAGTCAAAGGCTTCACCATACGAGGGACGTTCACACGTTCACTGGCTCACAGGTACAGCTTCAACCGTAATGGTTGGCTGTGTTGAGGGTATCTGCGGTATGCGTCCTGACCTTAACGGTCTTACTATCGCTCCGTCTATCCCTGCTAAGTGGGACGGCTTCAAGATCGAGAAGAACTTCCGCGGCAAGAAGCTCAACATCAATATCGACAACTCCGCACACGTTCAGAGCGGTGTTAAGGAGATCACTCTCAACGGCGAAAAGCTGACAGGCAACTATGTTCCTGCCGATAAGCTTGCTGCTGTAAACGAGATAAACGTAGTACTTGGTTAAGTCAGAAGTCAGAACTAAGAACTAAGAGCTAAGAACTTAGAATTAAGGCACTGTGATTTTCACAGTGCCTTTTGTATCTGTAGGGGCTGCCTTTGGCAGTCCGCAAATCGAGAACTGCTAATGTAGGGACGCGCATTGCGCGTCCGCATAAACGTGATATTTTCTGAACGGACGACCAATGGTCGTCCCTACATATCGTCATTTGATTTTTTACGGTTATTTACGGGACGTCGAGGACGCCGTCCCCTACACTAATCACTTTCGGGCGGATACTATCCGCCCCCTACTTTTATTGTGCAATCAGCAATATTCTGCTCAACTACAATTGTGCGATCTCACAATTTTGACAAGTTTGCTTTGCAAAGTCTTGACAAGTATACTTGGCAGTGCTATAATACAATCACCAAGTAAACTTGGCAAAACACATTACATGATATGGGAGGTACTACTATGAACAAGGAAGAAATACTCGAAAAAAGCAGAAACGATAACAAGAATAACGACCCTTTTTACCTCGAAACAAGGGTAAAAGGCATGAAATACGGCAGGATCGCTGCTATCATATTCTGTCTCGCTCTTTTTATCATTGACTGGTTTATAACGGGAAACAGAGCTTACGGCTATTACAGTATTTTCACCGCATCATTCGCCGCAGATTACCTCTACAGGTGGAAAAAGACCGATAACAAGGACGATCTCTACGCAGGTGAGCTTATGGCTCTGGCAACTGTAGTATCTGTCGTACTTCATTTCGTTCATATATAAGAAAGGGTGTTGACTATGAATAAGGAAGAAATTCTCACAAAAAGCCGTCAGGAAAACAAAAACCGCGACATTGCAGAAATAGATAAATTCAAAAACGCTTCGAGATTTGCCATTATCGTCAGTATGTGTTTTATCGCAGTATTCACTATATTATCATTATTAGTTAAATGCCGCGTGAACTATGGCGTTATTGCAACGGAGTTCAGTATGATTTTTTCAATACACTTGTACAAAGCTATAAAAGAAAGAACGTTAGAAAAAATTATTTATGCGGTAATTACAGGATTCGTTTTCGCAATGTTTTCTTGGCAGTCTGCGAGCTTTTTGGCTTCAAACCATAAGGCGGCGACTCTATGATAGACGATTCACTTATACTCCGAAACCGCCTGAAAGAGATACGCAAAGAGCAGCATCTCTCGCAGGACGAGCTTGCGAAAATGGTGGGCGTATCCCGCAACACCATAAGCTCCATAGAGACAGGGCAGTTCAGTCCCACAGCTAAGCTTGCGTTAGTCCTGTGCATTGCCCTCGACAAGAAATTCGAGGACATATTTTATTTTGACTGATACAAAAAACGCTTCCGATAATTCGGAAGCGTTTCGCTTTTATCTGTCCTGGATTTTTCCGATCATTTCTGAAGCTTCATCAATAGCGTCCTGCACATCTGCATTGACCTTTGCCGCATCTTCTTTGGCTTTTTCGATCTGGTCGATGATCTGCTGTTCAGCGTCAGATGTCTTGCTTATTGACTCTTTAAGCTTTTCTTCAAAAGCCTTCATCTTTTCCTCGGCTTTTTCAAACTCTTCGGAATCCTTTACTTCTTCCATGAGCTTTTCATACTCAGCCTTCAGCTCTTCTCTGACCTTAGGATCAGTGACAGCTGTTTCTGCATTTTCTACAGCTTCTTCGTATTTTGCCTTGAGCTCGTCCTTTTTCTTTTCAACATCAGCCTTTATATCTTCGATCGTTTCCTTTGCCTTGTCCTTAATAGCCTCTGTATCTGAAACAGGAGCTATTGGTATAGAATTGCCGTCCTCGTCATAGAAAACGATGTTGTCGATATACATATCCGACTCATTTGCTACGCCCCAACGCATAATAAGGAAGTTAGCGTCCTCCATGTCCTCAGTCCAGCACTGTCCGCTGTCAGCAAGCAGGAACTTGAACTGCGCGTGAACTGCGCCCGACGCTTCAAAATTGTACTCGCCGCCTGAAAAGTCCTGGAAATCATACCACTTTTCCTGGGCGGTAACGGTTCCGCCGCCTCCGCCTATCCAGCCTGGAGCTCTGACGTTGTCCGCATCATTGGTCTTGAGATGATCTGCCGTAGCCTCGGCATACATATCAAATTCTATCCTGCGAACCTTTGCCGCACCTTTACTGCCAAGAAGCTTTGTAACGCTTATGCCTATTTTCTGCACCTTGCCTTCCAGCGGCACAGAATTGTCATCGGTAAATTTAAGCATTTTATTTCCCATAAGCTCCGCAACCGAAAGCTCACCCTTTGCGCAGTCCTTATCCTCTGTCTTTGCAAAGGCAAAATCGAATTTTCCGTCATCGAAAGTTATGGCGTTGGGATCAGTTGCTTCTGTAGGTGTAGGAGGAACAAGCTCCTCTGTTGTAGTCTCAACAGGAACTGTATCCGAACCTGCATCTTTCTTATCGCTGCACCCGGCAGCACAGGCTGCAAGGGCAAAAGCCATCGCACCTGCGATAAAGTTTTTGTAATTCATCTTTGCTTCTCCCTGTACAAAACTGTACGTTTTACTTTAATACACTGTGCTCTGCATCACAGTGCTTTCTTTATTTATTTACAAATAAATTGTAGCATAAAAATACAGCTCTGTAAAGTAACATATCGTCCAAATCACAATACATATTTCGCAACACATTGCACAATAATTGCGCTTAAATTTAGTTCTTGCCAAATATTGCTCAGGGATTTTACTATTTCTTTTCTCTGTTCTGATAAAAAATTTCGACAGTTTCTCTCATCATATCAAAGGGGCGCATTTTCGGCGATATTTTCACCGAAACATAGGATTTCCCTACGCCGTTGAAGGTTATCCTGCCCTTATAAGCCTGCTGCAATGCAGCTATCTGCTCGGGCACAAGATATTCCGTATAGAAATACATTGCACCGTTTTTCTGAGATATTTCGGTAATTCCAAGATGTGCAGCCTTGTTTCTGAGCAGCGAGACATCAATGAGTCCCACTACTGACTTAGGCGGTTCGCCGTAACGATCGATAAGCTCGTCGATAAGGTCGGTCTTGTCGCTGTCCTCGTTGACCAGCATTATCTTGCGGTACATATCTATTCGCTGATTAAGGCTTGAAATGTACTTCTCAGGGATATGAGCGTCTATCTGTATATCAACGAGACACTCGGGTATCTTCTCGGGCTGTTCGCCCTTTTCTTCTGCGATAGCTTCCGAAAGGAGCTGCAAATACATATCATATCCCACAGCTTCCATGTGTCCATGCTGCCTGCCGCCCAGTATACTGCCTGCTCCTCTTATTTCAAGGTCACGCAGAGCTATGCGGAATCCGCTTCCGAACTGTGTGAACTCGCGCATTGCGTTAAGTCGCTTTGTGGCTATCTCAGTGAGGACTTTATCGCGCTTGTACGTAAAGTAAGCATAGCCTCTGCGGTTTGAACGTCCCACACGGCCGCGGAGCTGATATAGCTGCGACAAGCCGAAACGGTCGGAGTCCTCTATAATAAGCGTATTTACATTGGGCACATCTACGCCTGTCTCGATGATAGTGGTGCAGACAAGGATATCCACCTCATGCTCCACAAGCTGCTCCCAGATATCGGACATTTCGTCCTCACTCATCTGTCCGTGGGCAACTACTATCCTTGCTTCGGGGAGAAATTCCTGCAAATGTGCTGCACAGGCGGTTATAGTCTCAACGCGGTTGTGGATATAGTAGACCTGTCCGCCTCGGCGAAGCTCCCTTACTATAGCCTGTACCACAGTACCGATATTGTACTCGATAACGTAGGTCTGCACAGGATATCTGTCCTGCGGAGGCTCTTCTATTACTGACATATCGCGTATGCCGCTCATTGCCATATTAAGTGTTCGCGGGATAGGAGTAGCCGACAGCATCAGCACATCAACTCCCGTAAAGCTCTCCTTGAAGCGTTCCTTGTGAGCTACGCCGAAACGCTGTTCCTCGTCGATTATGGCAAGACCTAAGTCCTTGAATACAACGGACTTCTGGATTATCTTGTGTGTACCTATTATAATATCTATTCGTCCCTGTTTCAGCTTCTTGATTATCTCCGCCTGCTGTTTAGGAGTTCTGTAGCGGGAAAGAAGCTCCACATTTACGGGGAAGTGCTCGAATCTGCGGAGAGCGGTCTGGTAGTGCTGGAAGGCGAGCACCGTAGTAGGTGCAAGGAGAGCGCACTGTTTGCCCGAAAGTATGCATTTCATTGCCGCACGAAGGGCAACTTCGGTCTTGCCGAAGCCAATCCCTGACTTTTCTCTCGTTTTGCGTAGAGTGCGATGAGCTCGTGAGCCATATCCTTTACTGCACGTTTTACGTTGCTCCTTGTACGCTGCCATTCGTTGGAGCTGAGCTTGTTCAGCTTAACTCCGCTGTCATCACGGGGACCGATGTACTTTGATACAAGGTCCAGCTGGGTTACGGGGATATAAAGCTTATCGGTACCAGCGTACTGTATGGTTATGTAGTCCTTGGTAACGCCGTCAAATTCCAGCTTGCGT